>JBKQQE010000094.1:0-6008 GCA_052326245.1 Xanthobacteraceae bacterium
CGCCCAAATCCGGTCGGATCTATGTCGGCATCGGCGGCTGGACCTTCGAGCCCTGGCGGGGCGTGTTCTACCCGGACAAGCTGCCGCAGGCGAAGGAACTCAACTACGCCGCAAGCCACCTGACCTCCATCGAGGTCAACGGCACCTATTACAGCTCGCAGAAGCCCGAAACCTTCCGCAAATGGGCCCGCGAGGTGCCGGACGGGTTCGTATTTTCGGTCAAGGCGTCGCGCTTTGCCACCAACCGCCGCGTGCTGGCGGAGGCCGGCGACTCCATCAAGCGCTTCTACGACCAGGGCCTCACCGAACTCGGCGACCGGCTGGGGCCGGTGCTGTGGCAGTTCGCGCCGACGAAAAAATTCGACGAGGCCGATTTCGGCAGGTTCCTGGAGCTGTTGCCGCACGCGCGCGACGGCCTGACGCTGCGCCACGTGGTCGAGGTCCGCCACGACAGTTTCCGCACGCCGGCCTTCGTGGCGCTGCTGAGAAAGTTCGCCATCCCGGTGGTGTACGCGGAACATGCGAGCTATCCGGCGATCGCCGACGTCACCGGCGATTTATTCTATGCGCGGCTGCAGAAGGGCAAGGACACCGTCAAGACCGCCTACCCGGCCAAGGCGCTTGACGCGTGGGCCGAGCGCTTCAAACTCTGGGCGCGGGGCGGCGAACCGGACGACCTGCCCAAGGTCGACGACAAGGCGCCGAACAGGCAGCCACGCGACGTGTTCGCCTATGTCATCCACGAGGGCAAGATTCGCGCGCCGGCGGCGGCGATGGAATTGATCGCCCGCCTCAAATAGCCTTAAGGCTCAGGACGACGCGCATGGCCAAAGCAAGGAAGCGGCTGTTCACCATCGGCTACGAGCAGACCCCGGCGCAGGCCGTGCTCGACGAACTGCAGCAGGCCGGCGTCAAGCTCCTGGTCGACGTGCGAGCGATCTCCTCCTCCCGCCGCCCGGGCTTCTCGAAGACGCAGCTCGCGGCCGGGCTCGACGCGCGCGGCATCGGCTACATCCATCTGCGCGGCCTCGGCACGCCGAAGGAAGGCCGTCTCGCCGCACGCAGCGGCGACGTGGCGGCGCTGACGCGGATCTACACCACGCACCTGAAGACGCCGCAGGCGAAGGAAGAAATGGACGAACTGGCGACGCTGGTGCGCAGCGCCGGGCCGGTCTGCCTGTTGTGCTACGAGCGCGACCACCGGCAGTGCCACCGCAAATTCATCGCCGAGATCATCCAAGCGCGCGAGGGCGTCGCGGTGGAGAACCTGGCCGCGCCGGTGGTGTGACCCGCTGCGTCCCTCAGCTCAATCGAGCGTCCGCCGGAACCGCGACACCGCGACGGTCATGGCGATCAGCATCAGGACGCCCAGCCCGACCGCGTCGTATTGCAGGTTGTGCAGGGTCGAGCCCTTGAGCAGGATCGCGCGCACGATCCGGATGTAGTGCGTCAGCGGCAGGCATTCGCCGACCCACTGCGCCCATTTCGGCATGCCGGCGAACGGGAACATGAAGCCCGACAGCAGGATGTTGGGCAGGAAGAACATCATCGACATCTGCAGCGCCTGCAGCTGGTTCTGCGCGATGGTCGAGAACGTGTAGCCGATCGCGAGGTTGGCGCCGATGAACAGGGTGCTCAGCACCGCCAGCAGCAACAGGTTGCCGAGCACGGGCACGCCGAACAGAGTCACGCCGATCCCTATGATCAGGCTGGCCTGGACGAAACCCACCAAGACGTACGGAATGATCTTGCCGAGCATGATCTCCACCGGCGTGATCGGCATCGCCAGCAGGCTTTCCATGGTGCCGCGCTCGACCTCGCGGGTCACCGAAAGCGCGGTGAAGATCAGCATGGTCATGGTGAGAATGGCGCCGACCAGGCCCGGCACGATGTTGAGACGCGACGAGGCGGCCGGGTTGTAGCGGGCATGGGTGCGGACCTCGAATGGCGGCACGGCCGGCTCGCCGGCGTTGAGGTCATGCACCAGCGCGGTCTGGGCCAGCTGCGCCAGCGCCGCCAGCGCCGAGCTCGCCGCCACCGGATCGGTGGCGTCGGCCGCCACCAGGATCGCGGGCTGGTCGCCGCGCCGCACCGCGCGCTCGAAGCCGCGCGGGATCTCGACGCCGAACAGCACCTTGCCGGACTGCAGCAGATCGTCGAACTCCTCCTCGGTCTTGACGAGGTAGGTGAAGTCGAAGAACGCGGTGTTCTCCATCGCCTTCAGCACCGAGCGGCCGAGATCGCTGTCTTCCTGCAGCAGCACCGCCGCCGGCATATGGTGCGGCGTGGTGTTGATGGCGTAGCCGAACAGCAGCAGCTGCATCACCGGGATCACCACGATCATGGCCAGCGAGACGTGGTCGCGCCACAGCTGGATGAATTCCTTCACCAGCATGGCCCAGGTGCGCCAGAGCACGCCGTCGCGTCTGCTGTCACGGGAGCCGAACGGCGAGGCGGTCATTGGAAATTGTCCTGGGTGCGTCCCATCAGCTCGATAAAGACGTCTTCCAGCGACGGCGCGCCGTGCTGCCAGTTCAGGTCGCCCCGGCTGCGATAGGGCGCGATCGAGGCTTCCAGCGCGGCGAGGTCGCGTCCCGAAATATGCAGGCTGGTGCCGAACGGCGCCACCATGTCGACGCCGGGCTTGCCGGCGAGTTCGATCGCGACGTGATGCAGGTCCGGCCCGGTCACGGTGTAGGTGGTCAGCGCCGATTTCGCGATCACCGACTCCACGGTGCCGTGGACCAGAAGGTGGCCGTAGGCGATGTAGGCGATCTCGTGGCAGCGCTCGGCTTCATCCATGTAGTGCGTGGAGACCAGCACGGTGAGCCCTTCCGCCGCGAGATCGTGGATCTGGGTCCAGAAATCGCGCCGCGCCTTGGGATCGACGCCGGCGGTGGGCTCGTCGAGCAGCAAGAGCTCGGGCCCCGGAAGCGTGCAGGCGCCGAGCGCCAGCCGCTGTTTCCAGCCACCGGACAATTCCCCCGCGAGCTGCCCTTCCCGGCCGGTGAGACCAAGCCGCCGGATCATGTCGGCCGCCGCATCGCGCGGATGCGGCACCGCATAAAGGCGGGCGACGAATTCGAGGTTCTCGCGCACCGACAGGTCCTGATACAGGCTGAAGCGCTGCGTCATGTAGCCGACCCGGCGCTTGATCTTGTCGGCCTCGGTGAGGATGTTGTAGCCGAGGCAGGTGCCCTGGCCGCTGTCCGGGGTCAACAGGCCGCACAGCATGCGGATCGTGGTGGTCTTGCCCGAGCCGTTGGGCCCGAGAAAGCCGTAGATCGAGCCGCGCTTGACCTGCATCGACAGGTCCTGCACCACGACGCGGCCGCCGAAGGATTTGGTCAGCCCCGACACATTGATCGCGATGTCGGCCTGCGCCGGGGCGGCGGGGGGCGCTGCAGATGAGACGGCGTCGGGCATGAATCTTCAGCTTCCGTTCGAACCTGACGCGATCGCTTTCGGGATCGGCGTGACCGTGATCGGCTGGCCGACCCGCAGCATGTCCGGCTTGTTGGGGCGCGCCTGGATCAGGTAGACCAGCTTGACCCGCTCCTCGAGGCTGTAGATCACCGGCGGAGTGAATTCCGCGGTGGTCGAGATGAAATAGATCTTGGCCGCCAGATCGGGCGCGCAGCCGTCGCAGCTCACGCGCACGTCCTCGCCCAACGCGAATCTCGGCAGGCCGTCCTCCGGAACATAGAAGCGGATCTTCATGTTGCCGGGCGGCATGATCGACAGCACCGGCCGTTGCGCGCCGACGGTCTCGCCTTCGCGGAAATAGATCTGCTGGACGGCGCCCGTGATCGGCGCGTAGCCGCTGCGGCGCGCCAGCCGGGTCTGCGAGGTGTTGACGCGCGCTTCGGCGACGCGCAGGTCCGCCACCGCGGCATCGAGCGACATCAAAGTCCCCGATCCGGTCTTGGCCAGCGAACTGGCGCGGTCGAAAGTCTGCTTGGCGTTCGCGAGCGTCGCGTTGTTCTGGTTGAGGTCGGCCTGCTGCAGGTCGTCGTCGAGCGAGAACAGCAGCTTGCCGGGGGTGACCTCGTCGCCCTCGCGCACGGTGAGCTTGACCACGCGGCCGAATTCGTCCGGGCTGACGAAGATCATGTCGGCCTCGACCCAGCCCTGGAACGCCGGCGGGCCCTTCTCGCCGCAGCCGGCGAGCGCGAGGCCGAGAGCCAGCACGGCGGCGGCCCGGGCCAGAATGGGTGACGGACTCATGGGCTGCTCCGGGGTCCAAAGATCAGGTCGAGATGCGCCCGCAGCATCGCCGGCACGTCGAGGGTGGCATAGCGGGCGAACAGGCCCTGCCAGATGATGCTCACGATCGCGGGCGCGACCACGAGCTGCGGATACCGGGACAGGTCGTCATTGCGGATCTCCCCACGCGCGATGCCGTAGTCGATCAGGGCGCGCAGGCCTTGCAGCCCGCGCTCGACCACCTCGCGGTAGTAGAACTCCGACAATGCCGGAAACCGCGCGCCCTCGGCGATGATCAGGCGCAAAATCTCGCCGCGCCGGGTGCCGGCGACCTCGCGCACGAAGGTCTCGGCGAAATGTTCCAGCATCGCGCGCGCCGAGCCGCCCGGTTGCGGCGGCCGCGCCAGCTGCTCGATCAGCGGCACCAGCGCGGTGCGCACCAGCTCCTGGAACAGCGCTTCCTTGTCCGCGAAGTAGAGATAGATCGTGCCCTTGGCGACGCCGGCGCGGCGGGCGACGTCGTCGAGCCGGGTCGCGGCGAAGCCGCGGGCGACGAACTCGTCGAAGGCAGCAGTAACGATGGCTCCGCGGCGCTCCTCCGCGCGCTGCGCGCGTTTGGACGGCGCCCCCGCCCGCCCGCGTGGCGGGGCGTCGGTCAGCGGAGCCGTCGCCGTGGATCGGGGCCTGGAACTTGACATACTTTAATTATGACTGACTGGTCAGTCATAATCAAGAGAATGTACAGCCGGAGACCGGGTGGCCAAGCCTGGCGCAAAGGTGCAGCGTGAGTAGCGCATGAGGATACGACAGGGAGAAGAAGGAAAGCCGTGAACACCACAGCCTCGCCTCAGCACGATCGCGCCAGGATGTTCTTCGATCGCTTCGTCGCGGCGTTCGCCACATTCGAGGCGGCGCGCGTCGCCGATCTGTTCGCCACGCCGGGTGTCGCCCTGCGCGAAGACGGCTCGCTCGTTGCGCTCACCACCCGCGACGACGTCGTCCGCTATTACCAGGCCGCGATCGAAGGCTATCACCGCAGCGGTTGCCGCTCGTGCAGATGGTCAAAGCTGGAGGTCACGCCGACAGGAGGGCGCAGCCTGCTGGCCGCGGTGACCTGGGACCTGCTTCATGAAGACGGGACGACCATAGCCACATGGCGACAGTCCTATCACCTCACCGACACCGCCGATGGGCCGAAGGCGTTCGCCTCGGCGACCCACGCGGACTGAATGTCCGGGTGTGCCGCGCTTGATTTGGCGCAAGTCCTGCCTGCGGTCCCTTGCTAGCGATTGACAAGGGAGAGCCCCATGAACGCGCTGTCGATTTGCTGTCTGTCCGGAACTCTGGCTCTCGTTCCGCTGCAGTGTGGCGCAGCTTCCGCGCCGGCCGCAAACCAGGGGTCGGTGTACAACTACATCAACACGCAGGCATTCGCCGAAGGCGCCAGGAAATTCTATCTCGAGGCGGTTGGATCGAACGACAAGCGCAAGACCATGATCGCCAAGGCAGAAGAGGAATGCGGCGGCCGCTACGAAGGCACTGCGGTGAGCCTCGTCGAGCTGAGCCATCTGATCGAGACCGACAAGAACCCCACTAGAAACGGCGACAAGGACTACACGGTTGCCTTTCTTGCGAAGGCCAGCGTGCATTGGCTCGTGGTCGAGACCATTTCATGCAGCATGCATGGCGGGTACAACAAGTCGGTCCTCCATGCGGCATTGCTGACCGGCACGGAAACCCAGGTCGTGACCTACCACCTCGTCGATGACAAGGAGGTCGGCAGCCCTGCAGCGAGCGATCTG
>JBKQQE010000095.1:0-12439 GCA_052326245.1 Xanthobacteraceae bacterium
CCGGATATTCGGGGGCGGAGAGCTGCGCGCGCCGCAGCGCGTTCTGGGTCGAGGCATGGGCGATCACGGCAAGCCGGAACGGGCCTCCGCCCGGCGGCCGGAACAGGGTCGCCTGCGACGGCGTCGCCGGATCGGGGGAAGGAACCAGCCAGCTTTGCCGGCGCAAGGCTGCGTCCTCGCCGGAACGCGGGCCGAGCCCCGCCTGCGCCACCGCGGCAAACGCCACCGCGGCGATTATGACAACGCCCAATCTGATCATGACACCGCCCCGGGGCCAGCATCATCGCCCGCGCCGGCGCGTCCCGGCAAGGAGATGTCCCTTTTCGAAACAGCTCCATTGCAACGTGATGCAAAAAGTCCACATGTTAACCGATAATTAACGATGGACCTTGAAGCCGGCGCGCCGACTTGCTTTGATCC
Source organism: Xanthobacteraceae bacterium (assembly GCA_052326245.1). Lineage (GTDB taxonomy): Bacteria > Pseudomonadota > Alphaproteobacteria > Rhizobiales > Xanthobacteraceae > Bradyrhizobium_A. Next base: position 421 of record JBKQQE010000095.1, read on the forward strand.
CACCATGAGCACCACCCTAATCGAAGTCCGGCAAGCCAAGACGTCCGACGCCACCGCGGTGGCGGCGACCCATGACGAAGCCTGGCGCGCGGCCTATCAGGGCATCATTCCGGGCAGCGAGCTGGAAAAGCTGATCAACCGTCGCGGGCCGCAGTGGTGGGACAGCGCGATTCGCAAGGGCAGCCGGGTGGCGGTGCTCTCGTTCGGCGAGCAGATCGCCGGCTACGCCAATTACGGCCGCAACCGTGCCCGCAGCCTGCATTTCGACGGCGAGATCTACGAGCTCTACCTGCGGCCGGAGTTTCAGGGGCTGGGCTTCGGCCGTCGCCTGTTCACCGCTGCGCGCCGCGATCTGGTGCAGAGCGGCCTGAAGAGCATGGTGATCTGGGCGCTGTCCGACAACGAGCCCGCGGTCGAGTTCTATCGGGCCCTGGGCGGCCGGATGGTCGCACGCTCCTCCGAGCAGTTCGGCCCCAAGACGCTGGACAAGGTCGCGTTCTCCTGGGCTGCGTGACGCCGTCGCTCTCTCGCTATCGACGCGGCGACCTGTCGATACGCCCCCGCCGCGGTGCCCCCTGATGTGATGATTTTGCACGGAGACTGACCATGCGTCGGCTGATCAAGGTTGTTCGCAACGTCCTGATGCTGCTCGCCGCCGTGGTCGTCGCCGTGAGCGCCATCATGATCGCCAACACCCTGAACCTGCGCTCGCGCCAGGTCGCGGTGGAGCCACTGCCGAAAGTGGCGATCGACGAGGCCGGGGCCGCCGAGCGGCTGGCCGCGGGCGTCCGCTTCAAGACCGTCTCCGACTACAACGCCCCCGACCTCAATGCCGACGCCTTCCTGAAGCTGCACGCCCATATCCAGGCGAGCTATCCCGCCTTCCACGCCGTGGCGCGGCGCGAGGTGATCGCCAAATACAGCCTGCTCTACACCTGGGAAGGCAGCGACCCGAAGGCCGCGCCGATCGCGTTCCTGGCGCACCAGGACGTGGTGCCGATCGCGCCGGGCACCGAGGGCGACTGGAAGGCGCCGCCGTTCGACGGCGTGGTCCGCGACGGCTTCATCTGGGGCCGCGGCGCCTGGGACGACAAGGGCAGCCTGTTCGGCCTGCTGGAGGCCGCCGAGTCGCTGGCGAAGCAAGGCTTCAAGCCGCGCCAGACCATCTATTTCGCGTTCGGCCACGACGAGGAAGTCACCGGCCAGCGCGGCGCCAAGGCCATCGCCGCGGTGCTGGCCGAGCGCGGCGTCAAGCTCGACTTCGTGCTCGACGAAGGCATGCTGATTCTCAGCGGCGTGTTTCCCGGCCTCGACAAGCCGGTGGCAGTGATCGGCGTCGCGGAAAAGGGCTATGCCAGCGTGGCGCTGCATGCCACCGCGATCGGCGGACACTCCTCGATGCCGCCGCGCGACACCGCGATCGGCATCATGAGCGCGGCGCTGGCGCGGCTGGAGCAGCATCAGATGCCGGCGCGGCTCAGCGGCACGGCGCTGGAGACGCTGGAGACGCTGGCGCCGGAAATGCCGCTGGTGAACCGCGCGATGCTGGCCAACCTGTGGCTCACCAAGCCGCTGGTGACCTACGGCATGGCCCAGGTGCCGTCGTCGGCCGCCTCGATCCGCACCACCACCGCGCTGACCATCTTCAACGCCGGCAACAAGGACAACGTGCTGCCGGCCAAGGCCACCGCGACGGTCAATTTCCGGCTGCTGCCGGGCGATACCCTGAACACCGTGCTCGAGCACGTCAGGCGCACCGTCGCCGACGACCGCATCACGCTCGAGCCGTATCCCAACAACAGCGATCCGCCGCCGGTCACCGGCACCGCGAGCTTCGCCTATCGCGCGCTCAACCAGAGCATTCGCGAGGTCTATCCCGACGTGCTGGTGACGCCGGGGCTGATGGTCGCCGCCACCGATTCGCGCAACTACGCCAATGTCACCGACAAGATGTTCCGGTTCTTCCCGGTGCGCGCGCGGCCCGCGGACCTCTCCCAGTTCCACGGCACCAACGAGCGGATGTCGATCGAGAACTATGCCGACATCATCCGCTTCTACCGACGGCTGATTCAGAACGTGGCGAGCTGAGGGGACGCAGATATTCTGGCTCGAACAAACTGCTCTTCGTCATGGCCGGGCAGCGCGATCCGTCTCTGACGGATCGCTAGGACTAAGGTCTCCCGGCCATCCACGTCTTCCTTAATGAGATTCAGCAAAGACGTGGATGCCCGGCACAAGGCCGGGCATGACGGAAAATGTTGCCCTGAGCGTGACGCGCGCGCCTTTGAATGACGGTGATGCCTACACCGCCGGCTTCGGCAGGCCGCGGCTGGCGCAGGCGGCGCGAACCGTATTGACCAGCAGGCACGCCACCGTCATCGGCCCGACGCCGCCCGGCACCGGGGTGATGGCGCCGGCGACGCGCGCGGCCTCGGCATAGGCGACGTCGCCGATCAGGCGGTCCTTGCCGCCCTCGCCGGGCAGCCGGTTGATGCCGACATCGATGACGGTGGCGCCCGGCTTGATCCAGTCGCCGCGAACCATTTCCGGGCGCCCGACGGCGGCATAGACCAGGTCGGCCTGCCGGCACAGCGCCGGCAAATCGCGCGTGCGCGAATGCGCGATCGTCACCGTGGCGTTCTCGTTCAACAGCAGTTGCAGCAGCGGCCGGCCGACCAGGTTGGAGCGGCCGATCACGATGGCATTGAGCCCGGTGAGGTCGGCGCGGACGGTCCTGGTCAGCATGATGCAGCCGAGCGGGGTGCAGGGCGTCAGCGCGTCGAAGCCGCTGGCGAGGCGCCCGGCATTGATCGGATGCAGGCCGTCGACGTCCTTGCCCGGATCGATCGCCGCGATCACGCGATGGCTGTCGATCCCCTTCGGCAGCGGCAGCTGCACCAGGATGCCGTGCACCGCCGGATCGCGGTTGAGCCGGTCGATCAGCGCCAGCAGGTCCGCTTCCGCGACATCGGCCGGCAGCATGTGCTCGAACGAGGCCATGCCGGCGGTGCGGGTGTGCTTGGCCTTGCTGCGCACATAGACCTCGCTGGCCGGATCATGCCCGACCAGCACCACCGCGAGCCCGGGCTTGAGGCCATGCTCCTGTTGCAGCCGTGCCACCTCCTGGGCGACGCGCGCGCGCAGCTGCGCCGCGATCAGCTTGCCGTCGATGATCTGTGCCGTCATCCGTTCTCCTTGATGTCATCGACCAGCCGCGCCAGCGACGCCGTCAATTGCGCCGCGTCGCCGCGCAGCTCGATCTGCTTCACCCGCGCGGTGGCGCCTGCGACCACCGCGATGTCGGAGCGGCGCAGCTTCAGCGCCGCGGCGAGCAGCTTGGTCACCGCGGCATTGGCCTCGCCGCCTTCGGGCGCGACCCGCACCCGCAGCTTCAGAATGGCGCGGCCATCCGCCATTACCTCGATGCCGTCGATGCTGTCGCGGCCGCCGCGCGGGGTCACGCGCACGCTCAATACGACGCCCTCACGCGCGGCGCGCCAGGGCGGCGCGGTCCGCTCCGGCATCGCTCAGAACACGTTGGGATAGATATAGTACGCGATCACCTTCTCGATCAGCAGGATGATCAGGATCAGCACGATCGGCGAAATATCGAGGCCGCCAAGATCGGGCAAGGCCGAGCGGATCGGCCGCAGCACCGGTTCGGTGATCCGGTACAGAAAATCGGTGATCGTCGCCACGAACTGGTTGCGGGTGTTCACGACATTGAAGGCGATCAGCCAGGACAGGATCGCCGAGGCGATCAGCAGCCAGACATAGAGTTCGAGAACGAGCAGGATGATATCGAGAATGGCGCGCATGAAGGCTCTGGCTCGCGGTGCGGATCGCGGAAAAGGGTGGAGAAAACCATCGGCTGCCCGGCGGGCGGCCGCGTCTCGTGTGCAGTCCCGGCCGTCCCGGCTGGAACCGGCGGCAAATTACCGGTTCGCCCTGCCCTGAACAAGGGACGCGGCCGACAAACCGGCAAAAACCAACCACCAACGATCACGGCGGCGGCATTGACTTGGTGCGAACCGGGATTGTAAATGGCGCCCTTGTCCGGGGCCTGGTCCCCGCGACGCGGGGGGCCGTAGCTCAGATGGGAGAGCGCCTCGTTCGCAATGAGGAGGTCAGGGGTTCGATTCCCCTCGGCTCCACCACCCGCTCCTTTTGACGCTATGACGCTGATTTGAACGGCCCGTCGCGCCTTACGCCGTGGCGGCGAAGGCCCGCGCCGCGGACGGCCGCAGCCATCCCTCGAGAAACGCCCGCAGCCAGGCCCGCTCGACCACGTCGTGCACGGCGCGGTCGCGGAAATGCTCCTCCACCCGCCGCGCTCCCGGCGCCGACAACCGTTCGCAGTCGCGCGCGGTCCAGCGGTGCAGCATGGCGTAGGTCACGTCCGGATGGAACTGGAGCGCGTAACCCGGGCCGCAGCGGAACGCCTGCACCGGAAAGTCGTGGCCTTCGGCCAACAGCTCGCAGCCGGCGGGCAGCTCGAAGCCTTCGCCGTGCCAGTGATACACCTGTTCGGGCCAGCCGGGGCAGATCGCGCGGCCCGCGGCGGTCGGCAGGATCGGGTAGTAGCCGACCTCGACGCGTCCCTCGGGATGGGGCGCGACCCGGGCGCCGAGCTGACGCGCCAGCATCTGCGCGCCGAGGCAGATTCCGAGCAGCGGCCGGCCCTCGCGCAGCGGCACCGCCAGCCAGTCGATTTCGCGGCGAATATAGTCGTCGGGATCGTTGGCGCTCATCGGACCGCCGAACACCACCGCACCGGCATGGGCCTCGAGGCTCTCGGGCAAGGCGTCGCCGAATCGCGGCCGGCGGATGTCGAGCGCAAAGCCCATCGCCCGCAGCGCGTTGCCGACCCGGCCCGGGCTTGATGATTCCTGATGCAGCACGATCAGAACCGGCCGGGACGATGCGGCGGGAGGCGGCGGCGGGCGGTCGCCGATCCGAACGGGACGCTGCAGCAAAGACGCCTGAAGTCGCGCGGCCTGGGATGACATCGACTGTCGTTTCGAGCCTGAAGCGGCAAGAATAGTGTTCAATTCGTTACCAAATCCGGAACGTTTGGCGCCGTCGCCGGCCGCTCGCCGGCCGGCGTCGCCACCGCAAACGCTGGCAACAGGAAATGGAATGCAAGCTTCGCGCCATGCCGCCGCGCCCGCGCGGCATCGCCGCCGGTTATCGATTCTGGCGCTTGTTCTGGATGCTGCCGGCCGCCCCGAGCACGAGCCAGCGCGGCGCGAAGCGCAGCAGGAACGGAATCATCCGGATCGAGAAACCTGGAAGCACGAGGCGTTTTCCCGCCATCAGGCCGCGATAGGCCGCCAGCGCCACCGCCGGCGCCGACTTGTTGAGCACGAGGGAATCGAAGCCCGGGATGACGCCGGCACGCTCCTGGAATTCCGTCGGCACCGGGCCGGGACACAGCGCCGTCACCTTGACGCCCTTGGGGCTCAATTCCTGGTGCAGGGCTTCCGTGAACGACAGCACATAGGCCTTGCTGGCGTAGTACACCGCCATGTACGGACCGGGCAGAAATCCCGCGATCGACGCCACGTTCAAAATCCCGCCGCCGTGGCGAATCACGCTCTCGGAGAAACGCAGGGTCAGGTCGGTCAGGGCGCGAACATTGACGTCGGTGATGGCGAGCTGCTGGCCGCGATCGAGCGCGTGGGCCGCACCGACGAGGCCAAAGCCGGCATTGTTGACGATGTAGTCGACCTCGACATTCTGGGCCGCCAGCACGCCGGCGATGATGTCGCAGGAATCCGGCCGCTCGAGATCGCAGGTGACCACGATCGGCGCCGCGCCGCCGGCGCTGACGATCTCGTCGGCGAGCACCGTGAGGCGGTCGGCGCGCCGCGCCACCAGCACCACGCGATGATCGTTGGCCGCGAAAATGCGCGCCAGCTCCGCGCCAATCCCCCCGGACGCGCCTGTAATCAGTGTTACTCGCTCGGCCATGATTTCTCGTCAAATCCTGTTCGAAGCCGCAACGGCCCGACACAAGGGTCCAAAAAAACAATCAACAGGTGGCACAAGGCGCTCGGGACTGCAATTAGCTGCCGGAATCGGGAGCGAACTGCCCCTCGGCGACCCGATGCCTGAGATTGACGCGATCGCGTGACGAAATGCCGAGCAGATCGGCGGCCCGCCACACCACATTTTCCTCGAATTCGCTGACGTAGCCGTCGGCATAGACCAGCTCCCACATCATCTCGATGATGCGCAGCCGGCTCTCCAGATTCACCGACCGCATGATGACGCTGGTAAAATGAAACAGATCGACCGCCTCGCCCTCGACCACGGTGGCGTCCCGGATCAGCTGGCTGGCGCTGCCGGGGTCGAGCTCGAAGCGATACTCGAGCAGGGCATGCAGCTTGTGCAGTTCGGCCGCCGACGGCTGACCGTCGAGCGAGATCACATGGATCAAGAGCGCCGTCGCCGCCAGACGATAGTCGGAGTCGTCGAAATGTCGGTGATCTTGCGTCGTGGGGGCCACGACATCGGAGATGAATTGCCGCAACTTATTCAGCATCGAACGTCATTGCCAAAACTGTTCGCCAAAACCCACTCATGATTGCCCAGGCCGGTGGAAAACGCATGCGAGGAACAGCGTCGCGACCCGGCTCTCGTTCTATGGCGTGAAAGCCCGCGCCTGGCAATTGGAACCAGGTCCACGAGGACGCGAACCGTGGTCCTCCCTGCAGTATAGCTGCTTGATCTCGCTTGCGAATGTTACAATTGGGTCATAATAGCCGGGCCGTGGCCGGCCGCGCGTTCATGGCCTTGTGCTGACCCGGCTCTGGATCGGCTTCCGATGGAATTGTGATTCCTGGGCCGGGACGCGCATCCGTCATGCCCGCGGCGCGGCAGACATTGCGCGCCGCCGCGCGGTATGTGACAGGCATGGTCTTCCACCCCTGCCCGCAACACTCCCTTGCCGAGATCGTCGTGACAGCACCGATGCCCACCGCGGAGCAGGAGCCGGCCAAGGCCGCGCCGTTCGTCGAGGCCGACGTCACGCGGGTCGAGGCGGAAGTCCATTCCGGCAACCGATCGCTGGACCGGCCGCTGCGCGGCATCCTGCTGGTGGTGATCTCGACGGTGTTTCTCGCCTCTTCCGACGCCATGGCGAAATACCTGACGCTGCGGCTGCCCGCGATCGAGATCGCCTGGATGCGCTATGTGGTCTTCATCGCCATCATGTGCCCGGCCGTGATCGCCGCCTCGCCCAGGCGCGCGCTGCGCACCACCCGGCCCGGCCTGCAGCTGCTGCGCGGGGTGACGCTGGTGGGTTCGTCGCTGCTGTTCATGTCGGCGCTGCGGGTGCTGCCGATCGCGGAAGCGACCACCACCGGCTTCGTGTCGCCGATCTTCGTCACCATCCTGTCCGTGGTCTTGCTGCGCGAAGCGGTCGGGCTGCGGCGCTGGCTGGCGACGCTGATCGGCCTGATCGGCGTGGTGATCGTGGTGCGGCCCGGCACCAGCGCGTTCCAGCCCGGCGCGCTCTTGGCCATCGCCTCGGCGCTGTGCTGGGCGAGCTCGCTGGTGGCGACGCGCCGCATCGTCGGGCACGACAGCTCGGTGACGACGATGACCTATTCGGCGCTCAGCGGCCTGATCATGCTGTCGGCGCTGCTGCCCTCGGTGTTCGTGATGCCGACCGCCGCCGAACTCGGCCTCGGCGCCTGCATCGGCGTCGCCGCGACCTCGGGCCATTGGCTGGTGGTGCTGGCCTATCGCTACGGCGATGCCTCGGTGCTGGCGCCGCTGGCCTATGTCCAGGTGGTGTGGGCCGCGGTGCTCGGCTATGGCGTGTTCGGCAATGTGCCGGACGGCTGGACCTTCGCCGGCGCCGCGGTGATCATTTCCAGCGGGCTGTACATCGCCCATCGCGAACGGCTGCGCCGCGCCGCGCTGTTGCGGACGGCGATGGCGGGCGCGTAGCGGCCGCGCCGATCACTTGGATTGCGGAGCCGCGCGCTCTATCCTTCTTGCCTTAGCCATAAGGAGCATCGGCATGCCTCTCGCCAGCGATGTTGACCTGCTGCTGCAGGATCTCGGCGTCCGGCTCGATCCCGGCCAAGGTTCGCGCGCGGTGCGCTCGCCGCTGACCGGCGCGACGATCGCCCGCGTCCAGGATGCAAGCGCCGACAGCGTGACCGCGGCGATCGCGGGCGCGGCAACCGCATTCCTCGCCTGGCGCTCGGTTCCTGCGCCGCGGCGCGGCGAACTGGTGCGGCTGCTCGGCGACGAACTGCGCCGCGCCAAGGCCGCGCTCGGCCGCCTCGTCATCATCGAGACCGGAAAAATCCTGTCCGAGGGACATGGCGAAGTCCAGGAAATGATCGATATCTGCGACTTCGCCGCCGGCCTCTCGCGCCAGCTCTACGGCCTCACCATCGCCAGCGAGCGGCCCAACCACCGGATGATGGAGCAGTGGCATCCGCTCGGCCCGGTCGGCGTCATCACCGCCTTCAACTTTCCCGTCGCGGTGTGGTCGTGGAACGCGGCGCTGGCGCTGGTCTGCGGCAACCCCGTGATCTGGAAGCCGTCGGAAAAGGCGCCGCTGACGGCGCTCGCCGTGCAGGCGCTGTTCGCGCGCGCGGCGGCGCGGCTCGACGGCATCCCGGCCGGCCTGTCGACGGTGCTGATCGGCGGGCGCGAGATCGGCGAGCGGCTGGTCGACGATCCGCGGGTCGCGCTGGTCTCGGCGACGGGATCCACCGCCATGGGCCGCATGGTCGGGCCGCGCCTGGCGCAGCGCTTTGCCAGGAGCATTCTCGAACTCGGCGGCAACAACGCCGCCATCGTTTGCCCGTCGGCGGATCTCGAGCTGGCGCTGCGCGCCATCGCCTTCGCCGCCATCGGCACCGCCGGCCAGCGCTGCACCTCGCTGCGCCGGCTGTTCGTCCATCGCGACATTTACGATACATTGCTGCCCGCGCTGAAGCGGGTCTACGGGTCGGTCCAGATCGGCGATCCGCTCGAGAGCGAGGACGTGCTGGTCGGCCCGCTGATCGACGAGAGGGCCTTTCAGAACATGCAGGCGGCGCTGGCGGAGGCGCGCACGCTCGGCGCAACGGTGTTTGGCGGCGACCGCGTCCACCAGGACCGATACCCGGCGGCGTATTATGTCAGGCCGGCGCTGGTCGAGGTGCCGGCCCAGATCGCGCCGATGCGGCGCGAAACCTTCGCGCCGATTCTCTACGTCGCCAAATATTCGGAGTTCGACGAGGCGCTGGCGGCGCACAACGACGTGCCGCAGGGGCTTTCATCGGCGATCTTCTCGACCGATTTTCGCGAGGTGGAAAGGTTTCTCTCGGCCGCAGGCTCCGACTGCGGCATCGCCAACGTCAATGCCGGTCCCTCCGGCGCGGAGATCGGCGGCGCGTTCGGCGGCGAAAAGGAAACCGGCGGCGGGCGCGAGGCGGGCTCCGACGCCTGGAAGGCCTACATGCGACGCCTCACCAGCGCCGTCAATTTCGGCCGCGAGCTTCCGCTCGCCCAGGGCGTCAGGTTCGACATCGACTGAGCCCGTGGTCTTGCTACTGAGGATGAACGTCCGCCTCGGCGGCGTGCTCCAGGACTTCGGCCAGCCGGTCCACCGCCCAGTCGACCTGGGATTCATCGATGATCAGAGGCGGCGCAAAACGCAAGGTATTGCGGTGGGTGTCCTTGGTCAGAACGCCGGCGTGCAGAAGGCGTATGGCCATTGCGCCGGCGCTCGCGAAGTCGGGATCCAGCTCGACTCCCGCGAACAGGCCCCGGCCTCTTACCTCGCGGATGATCGGGTTCCTGATTGAAGAGAGCCGATCCAGGAGATGGGCGCCGACGCGCGCAGCCCGCTCGATCAGCCCCTCGTCGATCAACGTCTCGAGCGCGGCCAATCCGACCGCCGCGGCGATCGGATTGCCGCCAAACGTGCTGCCGTGATCTCCCGGCGTAAAGACCTCCATGACCTCGCGGCGAGCCAGAAACAGCGACACCGGCAGCAGTCCGCCGCCGAGCGCCTTGCCCAGCATCAGGCCGTCCGGCGTCACGGCGTCGTGCTGACAGGCGAGCAGCCGGCCGGTTCGTCCAAGCCCGGACTGAATCTCGTCGCAAAGCAGCAGCACGCCATGGGCCCGGCAGATGCGCTCGACTTCCGCGAGGTAACCCGGCGGCGGCACGTTGATGCCGCCCTCCCCTTGAATCGGCTCGACCAGAAAGGCGGCGGTGTTGGGCGTGATCGCGGCCGCCAGGGCCGGCGCATCGCCGAATGGGACGAGCTTGAAACCGGGCGGAAACGGTCCGAAGCCGTCGCGATATTGGGGGACCGAGGAAAAGCCGACGATGGCAATCGTCCGGCCGTGAAAATTACCCTCTGCCGCGATGATCTCGGCCCGATCGACCGGCACGCCCTTGACCTTGTGGGCCCATTTGCGCGCGGCCTTGAGCGCGGTCTCCACGGCTTCCGCGCCACTGTTCATCGGCAGCGCCAGGTCCATGCCGGTCAGGGCACAGGCTCGGGCGAGAAATGGCCCCAGGCGATCACTGAAATAGGCGCGAGATATGGTGTCCAGCCGCTGCGCCTGCTCGACCAGCGCGCGAACCAGGCGCGGATGGCAATGGCCGAAGCTCGCCGCCGAGTAAGCTCCCATCATATCGATGTAGCGGCGCCCGTCCTGGTCCCAGACATAGACGCCATCGCCGCGCACGATCGTGACCGGCATCGGCGCGTAATTGGGGGCCCCGAAACGCGCTTCCAAGAGAGCCGGGTCGTTCATGACGCACGCTCCTTCAAGCCCAGGCCAGCACGAGATCCTGCATCAGCAGCGCCGTGCGCCCGGAGCGGTCGCGCGAGGGGTTATACTCGACGATCTCGATCCCGACGCATTTTGGATCTCCGGCCAGCGCGGCCCACGGCGCGAGAAACTCCGCGGCACGAATGCCCCCGGGCTCGGGCGTCCCCACGCCCGGCGCATCGGCCGGATCAAACGCGTCGAGATCCAGCGACACGCCGTAACCCGCGGTGCCGCGCGCGGCGATGGCTTTCGCCTCCGCAAGCACCGCTTCGATGCCCCGCCGCGCCACCTCGGGCATGCCGATGACGCGCACGCCCAGGCGTTGGGCGAATGCAACCTCCTCCGGCTCGAAGCTGCGCGAACCGACCAGGCAGACATGGCGCGGGTCGATGGCCGGACCGGTTGCCGCGACCGACGTGAGTTCGGAGGCGCCATGGCCCAGCAGGCAGGCGACGGGCATGCCGTGAATCGCGCCGCTATGGGTGGTTTCGGGGACGTGCATATCCATATGGGCGTCGATCCAGACCAGCCCCAGGGATCCCGATGTCCGCAGCGCGTCGGACACGCCGCTCCAGGTACCGATCGCACAGGAATGATCGCCGCCGACAACGAGAAAGCGGTCGTGATCCGCCGCCAGCCGCCGGGTGATGCCTGCCGTCCAGCGTGCAACGCGAGAAACCGCCTCGAACGGCGGCAGGCCAGCAGCACGAAGATGCTGCGGCATGGGATGCCAGACCAGCGCGACACCGTGTGTACGCAAGCCGGGTTCCGCATTTTGCCGAAACCCGGCAGGTCCTTCTCCGCAACCGGAAGCGCGCGCGCCGGCGCCGGAGGCGACTTCGACCACCGCTATGGGGCGTGTCCGCGACATTGCCTTGGTCGGAAGTGTCTTTGAATTTGTCTTGGACGAATTCTTGGACGAATTTGTCTTGGGGCCGTCGAGCATCGTGCGTGCTCCCACCCGGGCAGACCGGTTTCTCTGCCACTCCATGTGGGAATCTTCGGCCGGGAAACCAGATGGGACTCTGACGGGACTTGAGGACGTGACCTCGGTCGGCGCGCCCGAACTTGCCGCAACCGCATGATAAGGCACGCCGGCGCGACCGCGCCCCGAAACCGGTCACGTGCCGGGCTTGCTCACAGATGTGTATCGGCGAGCGCGTGGGACGGGTGGCGGCTGTCGCCGCGCCGGTTTTGCGGGCGCACATACATGATCATGG
>JBKQQE010000096.1:0-3694 GCA_052326245.1 Xanthobacteraceae bacterium
TGGCTCGCGGTGCGGGCGATCGACCGCGAAACCCGGCGGCTGGAGCAGCTGGAGCGCGGCGAGCCCGTCGCACCGCCGCCGCCGGCTACGGCAGCGATTCCGGCGCCCGTTGCGCCGATGGAAGCGCCGCCCGCGGACGTTCTGGCCCCGCGCCACGCCGCGCCACGGCCGCGTCCGACGCCGCCGGCGCAACCGCCGCCGCAGGCCAATGCCACGCCGGGCCTGGTGCCGCCGCTGCCACCGCCGATCGAGGTGCGGCCCGCGCCGGGCCTCGTGCGCCCGCGGCCGCCACGTCCGCCGCCGCCGCCGCTGACGCTAACGCCGGTGCCACCGGCGCCGGTTCCGAACTGAGCGCCGTTGCCCTCCCGCGCGCTCGAGATTGGTCGCATCGCGGCAACGGATCGGGCCACCGAAGCGGCCGGGAAGCGGGCTGCACTTGATATTCCACGCGCAAAGAACTTGCCACCAAAGCTCGTTTGCTGCTGGATAACAACTCAGCCTGCGGTGGCGATACCGCCACAGCACCGGAGAACGAGCGATGAGCAGCGTCTATGATTTCTCGGCGGAGAGCCTCACCGGCGAGAAGGTGCCGCTGGACCGGTTTCGCGGCGACGTGCTCGTGATCGTCAACACCGCGAGCAAATGCGGCTTCACGCCGCAGTATCAGGGGCTCGAAGCCCTGTATCTGGCGCACCGCGGCCGCGGCTTCGCGGTCCTTGGATTTCCATGCAATCAGTTCGGCGGTCAGGAACCGGGAACGGCGGGAGAGATCGCGGCGTTCTGCGCGCAGAACTACAATGTCAGCTTTCCGATGTTCGGCAAGATCGAAGTCAATGGCGCAGACGCCCATCCGCTCTATCAGTACCTGAAGCAGCAGAAGCCCGGCGTTCTCGGCTCGCAGGCCATCAAGTGGAATTTCACCAAGTTCATCGTCGACCGCGCCGGCCGGGTGGTGGCGCGGCATGCGCCGACCACCCCGCCGGAGACCCTGGCCGGCGAAATCGAACAGCTGCTGGGCGCCCCGCGCGCCTGACGATGAGCTCAATGCGGAGGACGTGATGAAGGTGGACGAGCTGTTTTCGGTGCGCGGCAAGGTCGCTCTGGTCACGGGCGGCAGCCGCGGTGTGGGCGAGATGATCGCCCGCGCCTATGTCGAGAACGGCGCCAAGGTCTACATCACGGCGCGCAAGGCCGAGGCCTGCGATGCGACGGCGCGCGGATTGTCCGCCCATGGCGAATGCATTTCGCTGCCCGCGGACCTGTCGCGGATGGACGAGATCGAGCGGCTGGCGGCAGAGCTGGAACGGCGCGAGAAGCGGCTGGATATCCTGGTCAACAACGCCGGAGCCAGCTGGGGCGCCAGTTTTCGCGACTTTCCGGAGTCCGGCTGGGACAAGGTGATGGATCTCAACGTCAAGTCGGTGTTCTTCCTGACGCAACGCCTGCTTCCGCTGCTGGAAGCCGCAGGGTCGGCCGACAGCTTCAGCCGCGTCATCAATATCGGATCGATCGAGGGCATCCGCACCTCGCACCTGGAAACCTATTCCTACGCCGCCTCGAAGGCGGGGGTGAACCACCTGACGAAGATGATGGCGAAGTTTCTCGCGCCGAAGCACATCGCGGTCAATGCGATCGCGCCCGGCTATTTCCCCTCGAAAATGACCGCGGGCATCGCCGAGGATGATACCCGCGCGGTGCTGGAGGGCACGCCGATGAAGCGGATGGGAAATCCGGACGACATGGCGGCGATCGCGCTCTATCTGGGTTCGAAGGCGGGAGCCTTCCTGTGCGGCGCCGTCATCCCCGTCGATGGCGGGCTCGCGACCACGGCGTGAGGCGGCCGCACCGCGACCGCGACAATCAGAGCAGGATGGAACAGGAGCATGACCGCGATGATCGAGATGCCGCCGATGCAATTCGCCGACACCAACGGCATTCGCATGGGATACTACGCGGCGGGGCCGGTCTCCGATCCGCTTCCCATGGTGCTGTGCCACGGCTGGCCCGAGCTGGCGTTTTCCTGGCGACACCAGATCAAGGCGCTGAGCGAGGCCGGGATTCGCGTCATCGCCCCCGACCAGCGCGGCTACGGCGCGACGCAGCGTCCGGAGCGTGTCGAGGACTACGATCTCGATCATCTCACCGCCGACATGGTCGGGCTGCTGGATCATCTCGGGATCGACAAGGCGATTTTCGTCGGCCACGACTGGGGCGGCTTCGTGGTGTGGGGCTTGCCGCTGCGGCATCCGGCGCGCGTCGCCGGCGTGGCCGCGCTCAACACGCCGCATCTGCCGCGGCCGCCGATCGATCCGATCGAGCTGCTGCGGACACGCTTCGGCGACGACATGTATATCGTGCAGTTTCAGGATCCCGCGCGCGCGCCGGACCGTATCTTCGGCAGCCGGGTGCGGGAGACATTTGATTTCTTCATGCGCAGGCCGCGGCCAGCTGTCCCGGCTGCCGCGGGCGCCAGCACGCCGGCACGGCCGAACCTCGCGTTTCCGCAGATGGTGGCGGCCTATGACGGCAGCCGCGATGCGCGGGTCCCGATTCTCGCGCCGGAAGAACTTGCGGTGTTTGTCGACACCTTCACGCGGTCGGGCTTCGCCGGCGGCATCAACTGGTACCGCAACATGAGTCGCAACTGGCAGGGCGCCGCCGGCCTCGATCCGGTGGTGCGCGTGCCCTCGCTGATGATCATGGCCGAGCATGATGTGGTGCTGCCGCCCTCGCTCGCCGACGGCATGGAGAAACTGGTGCCGGATCTGGAGAAATACCTGGTGCGCGACAGCGGCCACTGGACCCAGCAGGAGAAGCCGGACGAGGTCAGCGCCAAGCTGATCGAATGGCGCCGGCGCCGGTTCGGCTGACTGGTTCGACAACACGCTCGCCAACCGGATGATTCTGGTGGTGGTTTTGGTTTGGAAGCTGCCCTGACGACCGCTGCGGCCAGTTTGCAAGGGGGCTTCCGATCCATCACACGATTGTGCCGCCGGGAAGCTGTTGTTATACGACAGGCGTCGTTGCGGCGCGCGCCGCTTCGGGCCCGGCTTTTATCAGTTTTGCGACACGCCGATACCGCGTCGGTCCGTCAAGGAGCCACCATGAACATTGCGCTGTCCCGCTTTAGCCAATTGATCGCCGTTGTCCTGCTGGGCCTGTCGGTCTCCGGCTGCGGCTACAACACCATCCCGACGCTGGAGGAGCAGGCCAAGGCGAAATGGGCCGACGTCCAGAACAACTACCAGCGGCGTGCCGATCTGATCCCCAACCTCGTCGCCACCGTGCAGGGCTACGCCAAGCAGGAGAAGGACGTGCTGACCTCGGTGGTGGAAGCCCGCGCCAAGGCAACGCAAGTCAAGATCGACGTCTCGCAGCTCGACGATCCGGCCAAGCTCAAGCAGTTCCAGGACGCGCAGAACCAGCTGTCGGGCGCGCTCGGGCGGCTGCTCGCCGTGAGCGAAAACTATCCCGACCTGAAGTCCAACCAGAACTTCCTCGCGCTGCAGTCACAGCTCGAAGGCACCGAAAACCGCATCGCGGTGGCGCGTCGCGACTACATCGAGGCGGTGCGCGCCTACAATACCGCGCTGAAAACCTTCCCGACAATCCTGTGGGCTTCGACGGTCTTCCGCGCCAACAAGCCGATGGCGGAATTCACGGCGACTGAAGGCGCGGAAAAGCCGCCGCAGGT
>JBKQQE010000097.1:0-13636 GCA_052326245.1 Xanthobacteraceae bacterium
TAGTGTGGTTCTGGATTTGACATTCGCTTGGAGAGTTCGCGGCAATACTGCAGCGAATGTCAAAACCACCACACTAGCGCGCGCGGATCAGGGCCAGCCAGACCCCGCCGCCGATCAGACACACGCCCGAAGTCCGCGACACCAGCCGTGCGCGCTTCGCCGACAGCACCGCCCCCGCCCGGCCCGCGAGCACCGCGTAGGCCACGTCGGTCAGCGCCACGGTCAGCATGAAGGTCAGCCCCAACAGCGCGATCTGCGGACCGCGCGGCGCGCTCGGATCGATGAACTGGGGAATGAAGGCGCCAAAGAAAATCAGGACCTTCGGATTGCTCAGCAACACGAGAAGTCCCTGCAGGAAGAACCCGCCGCGCGGCGGCGGCGCCGGCGCATCGGGTACCGACAGCTGGCTCGGCGCGCGGATCAACGCGATGCCAAGCCAGATCAGATAGGCGGCGCCGAGAATGCGCACCCAGTCGAACCAGGTGGCCATGGTCGCCATCAGCGATTCCAGTCCGAGCGCCACGACTGCGATCACGATGGCAAGCCCGGCCTGGGCGCCGGCGATGCTCGTCAGCGCCGCGCCGGTGCCGTGGCGCAGGCCGTTGGCGATCACCAGCGTCACCACCGGTCCGGGCACCAGCGCCAGCACGACACAGGCCGCGACATAGGCAAGATAGAGTTCGAGCGACATGGTTCACCTGCTGCTTGTCGTGTCAACGGACCGAAAATCGTTGCGACGGTATCGCCGGCCCGTCAGCCGCGGCCGCGCAGTTCACGCCGGAGCACCTTGCCGGTCGCCGTCATCGGCAGGCTCGCGGCAAATTCGACGTAGCGCGGATATTCGTGGGCCGCGAGCTTCTCTTTCACGAAGTCCTGAATCTCGCGGGCAAGTTCCGGGCTCGGCGAAAACTGCGGGCGCAGCACGATCCAGGCCTTGATCGCCTCGGTGCGCACCGGGTCGGGAATGCCGACCACAGCGGCGAGCGCGACGGCGGGATGCCTGAGCAGCGTGTGCTCGATCTCGGATGGACCGATGCGGTAGCCGGCGCTGGTGATGACGTCATCCTCGCGGCTGACGTACCAGAAATAGCCGTCGGCATCGCGGATGCCGAGGTCGCCGGTGAGCAGGGAATCGCCGCCGAATTTGGCCGCGGTCGCCTCGGGATTGCGCCAGTATTCGAGCATCATGCACGGGTTGGGCCGGCGCACGCCGATGATGCCGCGCTCGCCGTCGGGCAACTCCCGGCCATCGGCATCGACGATGCGGACGTCGAAGCCCGGAATCGCGCGCCCCATCGATCCGGGCCGGATCGGAAACAGCCGCGCATTGTTGCCGACCACCAGATTGCATTCGGTCTGGCCGTAGACCTCGTGCACGTCGACGCCGAAGGTCATACGCACCCAGCCGAGCAGTTCGGCGCCGAGCGACTCGCCGCCGCTCAGGATGCTGCGCAGCTTCACGCCGTCGTGGCGAACCTCGGCCTGGCGCATCAGCTTCAGCGCGGTCGGCGGCAGAAACACGTTGCGCACGCCATGGTCGGCCATCAGTTGCATCGCCGCCTGCGGCTCGAACTTGCGGGCGCGATGGGCGACGATCGGCACGCCGTGATACCAGGCGGGAAACAGCGCGTCGAACAGCCCGCCGATCCAGGCCCAGTCGGCGGGCGTCCAGTAGACGTCGCCCGGACGCGGAAAGAAATCGTGCACCATCTCGACGCAGGGCAGATGGCCGAGCAGCACCCGGTGGGCGTGCAGCGCACCCTTCGGGTTTCCGGTGGTGCCGGAGGTGTAGATGATGATGGCGGGATCGTCCGGTCCGGTCGGCACGGTGTCGAACGTGGCGTCCGCCTGCGCGATCGCCCGCCAGAACGACCGGGTGCCGGCGGGCGGCGCGTCGCCCACCACATAGACCTGCGCGAGGTCCGGCAGACGATCACGCAATGGCGCGATTTTGGCCGCGCCGGCGGCGTCGGTCACGATCGCCCGCGCGCCCGAATTGGCGAGGCGAAAGGCAAGCGCATCCTCGCCGAACAGCATGAACAGCGGCACCGAGACCAGGCCGGAGCGGAACGCGGCGAGATGCACGATCGGCAATTCGACCGACTGCGTCAGGAACACCGCGACGCGGTCGCTGCGTCTCAGCCCATCGCCATGCAACACGCTGGCGAAGCGGCGCGACCATGCCATCATCTCGTCGAATGTGTGGTGCGTCGCCGCGCCGTCCTCGCCGACATCGATCAAGGCGAGCCGCGCAGTGCCGTCGGCATGCCGGTCGCAGCAGGCCTCGGCGATGTTGAAGCGCGCCGGGATCCGCCAGCGGAATTCATCATACAGCCGGTGGTAGTCGTCGCTCGGTGTCAGCATGGCTTTCCGGTCGCGAAGGTGCCCCGGCGGCAACTATACGTCCGGCCCCCGGCTTTGCGCAAAGCTTGAGCCGACGACGTGGTCGGTCAGCCCGTCAGCGCCGCCTTGACCAGCGCGCTCGCCTTGCCGAAGTCCATCTGTCCGGCATATTTCGCCTTCAGCGCGCCGATCACCTTGCCCATGTCCTTGATGCCGGCGGCGCCGGTGTCATGGATCACGGCGGCGATCGCGGCCTTGACGTCGTCTTCGGACAACTGCCTGGGCAGATAAGCGGAGATCACCACGATTTCCGCGCGCTCCTGCGCGGCGAGCTCGCCGCGGCCGCCTTTGTCATAGAGTTCGACGGATTCCTGGCGCTGCTTGATCATCTTCTGCAGCACGCCAAGGATGTCTTCGTCCGACAGCGGCGGCTTGCCCTGGCCGCGGGCGTCGATATCGGCATTCTTGATCGTGGAATTGACCATGCGCAGGGTGGAGAGCTTGCGCTCGTCCTTGGCCTTCATGGCCTCCTTCACCGCGGTGTTGATGTCGTCGCGCAACATGGCCGTCTCCGTAACGAGGGTCGAGGCGAGGAAATGCCGGTTCGCGTCGGAGCGACCGGTAAACCGCAAACGCCAAACTCGGCGCGGACATAAGGACGCCGCCGCGCCGCTTTCAAGAGGTTTCTGCGTGGAGGGAACGAAACCGCCGCGAAAACGCCCGCGATCGGCCCGCCGGCCACGCCGCGCCGGCGTGGTCGCGGCGCCTGCGCGCGCGAAGCGGGATCGAAGACGAACGCGACGCGCGGGCGGTCAGACCAGCGCGCCGCCGAGGCGGGCCCGCATCAGGCCGATGCTGTCCATGTCCGCCTGCTCGCGGGCGCTTTCCTCGGCGCGTTCGCGCGCCTGGTCGCGCTCGTCAAGCAGTTCGACCTTCTTGAGCTCCTCGAAGGCCTCGCCCAGGGCCGCCTTGGCTTCCTCGAGCTGGCCGCGCAGTTCGTCGCTCGAACGGGTGAGGTTTTCGCGGCGCTGGATCGCGGCCTTGGCGTAGGTCGGATAGGCGAAATGCGAGGGATCGTTGATCCCGGCGCGTTCCTGCTCGTGGTTGATCTCTCGCTCCAGGTCGGCCGACATGCGCTGGAAGTCGGCGATCATGCCCTCGATTTGGGTGACCCGTCGACGCTTCTCGTCGACCTGGAATTTCTTCAGGCGGATCAGCGTTTCTCGTGACTTCATCGACTCATACTCCCCAGAAGTCCCCGTTGGAACGCGGGACCACGCCGGCCGCCCGGAAGGGCGCCGCCGGCATTCACTACAACGTCGGGGCGATCATGGCCTGACAAAGTTAGCGATCCGTTTCCACGCGCCCGACAATTTGTTCAAGCCGTTGGTAGCCCTCCAGAATGCCGGTCGCCTCATCCTTGGCCTGGCGCAGGAAGTCCTCCAGCGGGCCGTGCAGGCGGATGGCCTCGTCGACTTCGGCGCTGGACCCCGCCCGATAGGCTCCCAACCGGATCAGTTCCTCCATATCGGCATAGGTCGCCATCACCTGCCGCCCGCGCTTGATAACCGGCAGAAAGGCCGGGTTGGCGGCGCGCGGCATGGTCCGCGACACTGATTTCAGCACATTGATGGCCGGATAGCGGCCGCGCTCGGCGATGGCGCGCTCCATCACGATGTGGCCGTCAAGGATACCGCGCACCGCGTCGGCGACCGGCTCGTTGTGGTCGTCGCCATCCACCAGAACCGTGAAGATCCCGGTGATGGTGCCGTTGCCGGTGCCAGGACCAGCCCGTTCCAGAAGCTTCGGAAGTTCGGTGAACACCGTCGGCGTATAGCCCTTGGCGGTCGGCGGCTCGCCGGCCGACAGGCCGATTTCACGCTGCGACATGGCGAAGCGGGTCACCGAATCCATCAGGCACAGAACGTCCTTGTCCTCGTCGCGGAAATGCTCGGCGATGGCGAGCGTCAAGTACGCGGCCTGGCGCCGCATCAACGCCGGCTCGTCCGAGGTCGCGACCACGACCACCGAGCGCGCGAGGCCTTCTTCGCCGAGGTCGTCCTGCAGGAACTCCTGCACTTCGCGGCCGCGTTCCCCGATCAGCCCGATCACCGAGATATCGGCATCGACGTTGCGGGCAAGCATGGACAGCAGCACCGATTTGCCAACACCGGAACCGGCGAAGATGCCGAGCCGTTGTCCGCGGCAGCAGGTGAGGAAAGTATTGAGGGCGCGTACGCCGAGGTCGAGCGGCGCGCCGACCCGTTTGCGCGCATGGGCCGGCGGCGGCATGTTGCGGTATGCCACCGGCGAGGCGCCTTGCGGCAGCGGTCCCTTGCCGTCGATCGGTTCGGCCATGGCGTTGATCACGCGGCCGAGCCAGGCCGGCGACGGACGCACCTGGCCTGCTGCATTGGCGATCACGGCGCGGCAACCGCGCCGCACGCCCTCGAGGCCGGCGAACGGCATCACCACCGCATTGTTGCCGGTGAAGCCGATCACCTCGCAGGGGATGAAGCGGCCGGGCCCCGTCTCCACCACGATGCGCGCGCCGACCGACATGGCATGAATCGGCCCGGCGACTTCGACCATCAGGCCGCGCACGCCGACAACCCGGCCATAAATATTGACGCCGTCGAGGTCGCCAATCTGATCCGCGAGCGCCTTCATTGCGAAAACCTTAAGTTCTGCGGCCTCCGCGGCCCGACCTTAACTTGGTGTTTACCCGCATCGTTAATCATTGCGTCACTGTCTTTGGTAACTGCGGCGCTCCGCCCTCAGAACGAAGGTGCGAGTCGCAAGAGTCGGTTAGACCCGCCTCTTAAAGTGGAACTTGAACGAGAATTGGAACAAAAACCTGACGCTGCGCAATATCTTAGGGCGATTCGACAAATTTTGCACCGAGAGAGCTTGCGCAGACGAATCAGGTTTTGTTAACCATATCAGGTCAGGGTCCGAATCAGTTGTTCAAAGGCGTTTTCCAGTGCCGTCGGTAGGCGGCTCGACCTGACGCCCGGAGCGGCGATTATAGGGGACTGGCATGCGCGTATTGCTGATAGAAGATGACAGCGCCGTCGCGCAGTCGATCGAATTGATGCTCAAATCCGAGAGTTTCAACGTCTACACCACCGACCTCGGCGAAGAGGGGGTGGATCTCGGAAAGCTTTATGATTACGACATCATTCTGCTCGATCTGAACCTGCCGGACATGTCCGGATACGATGTTCTCAAGCAGCTGCGTGTCTCCAAGATCAAGACACCCATTCTGATCCTCTCCGGCCTCGCGGGCATCGAGGACAAGGTCAAGGGTCTCGGCGTCGGCGCCGACGACTACATGACCAAGCCCTTCCACAAGGACGAACTGATCGCCCGCATCCACGCCATCGTGCGCCGGTCCAAGGGCCACGCGCAGTCGGTGATCCAGACCGGCGATCTCGTGGTCAATCTCGACACCAAGACGGTCGAGGTCGGCGGCCAGCGCGTGCATCTGACGGGCAAGGAATACCAGATGCTGGAGCTGCTTTCGCTCCGCAAGGGAACGACGCTGACCAAGGAAATGTTCCTCAACCATCTCTATGGCGGCATGGACGAGCCGGAGCTGAAGATCATCGACGTCTTCATCTGCAAGCTGCGCAAGAAGCTCGCCAACGCCTCTGACGGACGCAACTTCATCGAGACCGTGTGGGGCCGCGGCTACGTGCTGCGCGAGCCGCACGACGAGGAAGAGCGCATTCCGGCCTGACGATTTCCTCGGCGAGCCGCAAGACCTCCCGGTCCCAGGGCTCCCTCCTCCCGACTGCCCCGCCGCAAATGGCGGGGTTTTTGTTTGGGCGGGACCGATGTTGCGTTCCGTCTGACACCTCAGAGTGGAGACGGGTCCGCGCGAACCAGCCGCGCTCGCCGGGCCGGTTCGCGATGTGGGGGATGACAGCCGACGACGGGCCGCGCCTTGGTGCTCAAATCGGCGGTTCTAGCCGACCTTGCTTACGGCCGGCCGGGGCATCGCCGGCGCGAGGCTCGGCGAGGCGACCGTCGCGGGCCGCGCCGACGCGCCGGTATTGGGTGAATAGAGGCCGCGGCAATCGGGATAGGGCTTGAACACGTCGGTCAGCCCGACCACGGTCTCGGCGGCGCCGAGCACGAGGAAGCCATCGGCTTCCATCGACTTCACCAGCCGGTTGAAGATGGTGATCTTGGTGTCCTGGTCGAAATAGATCAGCACGTTGCGGCAGAAGATCACGTCGAACACGCCGAGTTGCGAGAAGTCGTGCAGCAGGTTGAGCTGGCGGTGCTGCACCATGGCGCGAATGTCGGCATTGATCTGCCACATCTCGCCGACCTGCTTGAAATACTTCACCAGCAGTTGAATCGGCAGGCCGCGCTGCACTTCGAACTGACTGTAGATCCCCGCCTTGGATTTCTCCTGGACCTCCTGCGACAAATCGGTCGCGAGAATTTCCAGCCGCCAGCCCGACAACAGCGAGCCCATCTCCTTCAGCGCCATCGCCAGCGAATACGGCTCCTGGCCGGTCGAGCCCGCGGCACACCAGATCCGCAGCGACTTGCGGCCGCCGCGCGCCTGCACCAGCTTCGGGATGATGGTGTCGCGGAAATGATCGAACGGCACCTTGTCGCGGAAGAAGAAGGTCTCGTTGGTGGTCATCGCCTCGACCACGTCCACCACCAGCGCCTCGGCGCCGGACTTCATCTTCGCCACCAGTTCGGTGATGCCCCCCAGGTTGGCCTTGCGGGCCAGCGGCACCAGGCGGCTTTCGACCAGATATTGCTTGTCGGCCGACAGCACCAGACCGGAGCGGTCCTTCAGGAGCTTCCGCAGATATTCGTAATCGAGTGGTGTCACGCGCGGCCTCCCGAGAAAACCCTAACCAATTTCGGCCCAATCTGATCGAGCGGCAGCACGGCCGCGCAGATCCCCGCATGGGCGGCGGCGCCGGGCATGCCCCAGACGACACTCGAGGCCTCGTCCTGGGCGATCACGCTGCCGCCGGCTTCGACGATGGCCTTGCCGCCACGCATGCCGTCGGAGCCCATGCCGGTGAGCACGACCGCCAAAATTCCGCCCTGCCAGATATCGATCGCGGAGGTGAACATCGGATCCACCGCCGGCTTGCAGAAGTTGATCTGCGGGCCGTCGTCGAGCGCGATTTCGGCGCCGGCGCCCTTGCGCACCAGCCGCATATGCAGGCCCCCGGGGGCGAGGTAGATCCGGCCCGGCAGCACCGGCTCGCGATCCACGGCCTCGTGGGCCGGGCGGCCGCTGGCGCGGGCCAGATGCTCGGCGAGGATGGTGGTGTAGGTCGGCGGCATGTGGTGGGTGATCAGCACCGGCACGCGGTCGATGACCGGACCGATTTCCGCCACCAGTGCAATCAGCGCCTGCGGGCCGCCGGTGGATGAACCGATCAGGAGCGCGCGTGGCGCGGCGTGACCAAACGGCCGCAGCACGACCGGCGCCGCGGCGGGAGCAGCGGGGGCGACCGCACGCGCCTGGGGGTCGCGGGCACGCTCCGGCTGAGCGGGGACAAGCGAGGGCGACGGCACGGCGCGGCGCAGCCGCGCGCCGAATGAACGGATCTTGAAAAGCAGATCGCGCTTGAAGGTGTCCGCGGCGTTCATCTCGCGCGTGCTCTCCGGCTTGGGGACGTAGTCGGAGGCCCCGAGCGAGAGTGCCTTGAAGCTGATCTCCGCGTTGCGGCGGGTCAGCGTCGAGGCCATGATCACGATGAGATCGCGCTTCTTGGCGAGCAGGCGCGGCAGCGCCGAGAGTCCGTCAAGGTCGGGCATCTCGATGTCGAGCACGACGACGTCAGGCTCGCAGCGCTCGAAATTGTTGAGCGCATCGAGGCCGGTGCGCATCGAGGCCGCAACGGTCATGTCCGGCTCCGCCTCGATCCACCGGGAGATCATCCCGCGGATCACGACGGAGTCGTCAACCACCATCACACGGATCGGGCCCGATTGCGTCGGAGCCGACGTGCGGGAAGGCATTGCAGCAACACTCATTACTCACCAAACGGACGCCGGACGCAACTAACGAAGAGGAACGACTGCTCAGAGCAGCCCGACCTCATGGAACTTGGCCGTGACGATATCCTTGTCGAACGGCTTCATGATGTACTCGTTAGCACCGGCGTGCAGCGCCCGCGCGATGTGGGCGACGTCGTTCTCGGTGGTGCAGAACACCACCTTGGGCCGGTCGCCGCCGGGCATCAGGCGCAGGTTGCGAAGGAACTCGTAGCCGTCCATGATCGGCATGTTCCAATCGAGCAGGACGGCATCGGGCAATCCGCGCTTGCAGACTTCGAGCGCTTTCTCGCCATCCTCCGCCTCGGTGATCTGAAAATCGAGACCTTCAAGGATACGTCTCGCCACCTTCCGGATGACGCTGGAGTCATCGACGACCAGACACGTTTTCATTGCTACCTCGGCTGATGTGTCCCTGCCTGGGACCGTTTCCATAGTCGGCGTTCACGAACGAGATCGTTGATCTTATGCAGCAAGCTTGTCCGAAGAGATTTCCAGCACGCGGTCGACGTCGAGCACCACCATCAACTGGCCATCGAGGCGGTGCACGCCGCCGGCGAGCTTGGCCATGCGCGGATCGAGATTGACGGGATTGACCTCGCGGGTGTCGTCCGCGAGCTTCAGCACCTCGCCGATGGTGTCGATGAGCAGCCCGTAGGATTCGCCGCGCAGCTCGACGCCCACCGCCATCGGCGGTTTGCCGTCTTCGTTCTTGGGCAGTCCGAGGCGGGAGCGCATGTCGATGGCGGTGACGATGCGGCCGCGCAGATTGAGCACGCCGGCGACGTCGCTCGAGGCCAGCGGCACCCGCGTCAGGCGCTCCGGCATGAACACGTCCTGGACCCGCGAGATCGGCAGGCCGAACAGCTGTCCACCGATCATCGTGGTCACGTATTCGGTGATGCCGGTCTGGACTTCATCGGTCTTGGTGGTCATCGCGCAATCCTCACGCCGCCTGGTGCATTTCGGTGGTCTGTTCCTTCAGCGCGGCGATCAGGCCGGGCCGATCGAACTTCGCAACATAGTCGTGGAAGCCGGCCTGCCGGCCGCGCTCGATCGCCGCCGGAGAGATCATCGACGACAGCGCGATGATCGGCGTCGAGCCGAGCTTGCGATCGGCGCGAATGGCTTCGGCGAACTCGAATCCGTTCATGTTGGGCATCTCGATGTCGGTCAGGATGACGTCGAACTTCTGCCCGGTACGCAGGATGCCAAGCGCCTCCTGCGCGTTGGTGGCGAGGAAGACGCGGTATCCCGCCGCCTTCAGCACCGGCGACAGCATGTTGCGGAAGAACGCCGAGTCGTCGACCAGCAGCACGGCCTGGGCCGAGGCGGCGACCTTCATTTCCTTGCGGCTGAACCAGTCGGCGAAGGCCATCGGCAGGAAGTGGCCGACGTCGATCACCTCGGTCGCCTGGCTCTTGATCACCGCCGAGCCGAGCACGCCGTCGCGGCCGCTGGCGACTTCGATGGTGAGCCGCTCTTCGACGATATCGATGATCTCGTCGACGACGAGGCCCATCGAGCGACCGTCGTCGGAGAACACCAGGATCGGCTGCACGCCGGAGGTGCGGATTTCCACGCCTTCGATCTGAACCAGCGGCATCAGCTGTTCGCGGTACTGCACCATGTATCGGCCGTTGGAGAACTCGATCTTGTCGGTCGGCAGTTCCTCGAGGCGCGTGACCAGCGCCAGCGGCACGGCCTTCGGCTGGTTCGAGCCCGCACGGAACACCAGCAGCGAGGTCAGCTGGTCGCTCGAAGAGTTGCGCGCGACCGCGGCTTCGTCGGTGAGCTGGTGGTGTGAATCGATCGAGGTGCCGAACGCCTGGGCAATGCCGTTGGGGTCGACGATCATGATCACGGCGCCGTCGCCGAGGATGGTGTTGCCCGAGAACATGCCGATGTGGCGCAGCATCGTCGACATCGGCTTGACGACGATTTCCTCGGTGTGGAAGACGCCGTCGACGACGATGCCGAAGGTCTGGCCGCCGACCTGGGTGACGACGATGAAGCTGTTCTCGGCGTCGGCGGTTTCGCCGTCGTCGATCTTCAGCAGCTTCTTGAGATGAATCAGCGGCAACAGCTTGTTGCGCAGCCGCAGCACCGGCGTGTTCTTGATGCGCTCGATGCGATGCTCGGAATTGGCGCGGGCGCGGACCAGCTCGACCACCGCGAGCTGCGGGATCGCGAAGCGATCGCCGCCGGCCTCGACGATCAGCGCCGAGACGATGGCGAGCGTCAGCGGGATCTTGATGGTGACGCTGGTGCCCTCGCCGGGCACCGACTTGACGTCGATGGTGCCGCCGATCTGGTCGATATTGGTGCGCACCACATCCATGCCGACACCGCGGCCGGACACGCTGGTCACCGCCGCCGCGGTGGAGAAGCCGGGCGCGAAGATGAATTTGTGGATCTGCGCCTCGGTCATCTTCTCGAGCTCGGCCTCGGTGACGAGGCCGTTCGAGACCGCCTTGGCCTTGATGCGATCGGTGTCGAGGCCACGACCGTTGTCGGCGATGCAGATGATGATGTGGCCGCCCTCGTGATAGGCGGAGAGCCGGATGGTGCCCTGCTCGGGCTTGCCGGCCTTGGCACGCTCGGCGGGCGTTTCCAGCCCATGGTCGGCCGAATTGCGCACCATATGGGTGAGCGGATCCTTGATCAGGTCGAGCACCTGGCGGTCGAGCTCGGTGTCGGCGCCGTGCATCTCGAGTTCGATCTGCTTGCTCAGTTCGCCCGAGAGGTCGCGCACGATACGCGGCAGCTTCTGCCAGGCGTTGCCGATCGGCTGCATGCGCGTCTTCATGACGCCTTCCTGCAGTTCGGCGGTGACGCTCGACAGACGCTGCAATGGCACCTTGAATTCGCTGTCTTCGTTGCGCCGGCTGATTTCGAGCAGCTGGTTGCGCGTCAGCACCAGCTCGGACACCATGGTCATCAGGTGTTCCAGGGTGTCGACATTGACGCGGATCGACTGGTTGGAAATCTTGTCCGCATCGGAGGCAACGGCGTCGTGTTCGACAACGCTTCGCTTCACCGCCGGCTTGGCGCCGGGCTTGTGCGCGGACATCTCCTTCACGGACGCCTCCTTCGCAGGTTCGGCGGGGGCGGCGGGCACCAGCGGCGGCGCCGCCACTTCCGTCGCGGTCTCGCGGAATGCTCGTTCGAGCTCGTCGAGCGACACTTCGCCCGGACGCAGCGCACGTTCGAGGATCTGGTAGGGCATGGCGCCGCTTTCGGACGCCGGTTCGACGGGCGCCGGGGCCGCTTCGGCAACCGGCTCCGCACTCGCGAGGGTGCCGCCCTCGGCCAAGGTGTGCAGCTGCTCGATCAGGTCGTCGTCGGCCCCCTGCGGCTCGGCCTCGGTCATTTCCAGCTGACCAAGAATTTCCTTGATCCGGTCGATCGTCGTCAGGATCAGCGTCACGGCCGGCCCGGTGACGGGCATGCCGTCGCGGAACTTGCCCATCAATGTCTCGGCGGCGTGCGCCAGCGCTTCCAGGCGGGGCAGCCCCAGGAAGCCACAGGTTCCCTTGATGGTGTGGACGAGGCGGAAAATGTTGTCGAGGATCTTGGCGTTGTTAGGCTCTTGTTCAAATTTGACCAACTGGTTGTCGACCGTATCGAGGCTCTCGTTGGTCTCAGTCAAAAACTCGCGCAGCAGATCGTCCATGACAACACGCCTTCGGGCCCCAGGCGCGCGACTCCTGCGCGCCCTTCAGAGCTTTTTCAGCATGTCGGCAAAGCGTTTAATTTTAGTTGAGTGGGCAAAAATATCGGAACCGAGAACCAGTTAAACGGATTCCCGCGACGCCATGAATTGGTCAACACTTCGTTAACTTGCGATCGATCGGGGCGTCGCGGCCACAATCGGGCGAGCGCGGCCGAACCGGACGCGCCGGGCCACCGTCTCTCAGGACGCGGTGACGATGATCGCGTCGCCCTCCGCCGCCAGCGTCACCTTGAGGCCGCAGGCCTGCGCCAACAGCCGCGTATAATAAGGCTGCACCGCGTGTGCGTCGACCGAGCCGGAGGTCGAGGCGGCGAGGATGTCGGCGATGTTCTGCGGAATCCGCGAACTCAGCCCTGCGGCATGGATGCGGAAGCTCATGGTGTCGCCGTCACCGACCGGATCGACGGTGATCATGCCGCCGCGGGGAATGGTGTGCTGGGCGATCACCAGCATGTTGAGCAGAAGCTTCACCCGATTCTTGGGCAGCAGCAGGCGGGGCAGGTTCCAGGTCAGCTTGGTCTTCTCGTCCTCGATCTGGCCGCGCGCCATGGTCTGGGCATCGCCGAGGTCGATCTGGGCGCCTGCCGAGCCCGCGGCCCCGAAGGCCAACCGGCAAAACTGCAGCCGCGCCGAGGCGGTGCGCGCGCTCTTGCGAATCAGGTCGAGGGCGAATTCGCGATCTTCCTCCTTGGGGTCGTCGTCGAGCACCTCGAGGCCGTTGACGATGGCACCGACCGGGCTGATCAGGTCGTGGCAGACCCGCGAGCACAGCAGCGCGGCCAGTTCGAGAGCGTCGGGAGCGGGGCCGGTGGCTGGGGAGCCGGACATGGAGTTCGTTCCTTGGCGTGGCGTCGCCCGGACTGGCATCGGTCGCCGGGCAAGCGAATCAGGAATGGGCTGAGTTTTGATACACTGCGGGCGTTCCGCCTGCCACCGCCGGCCGAGCGTGGGGCACGGGCTGCCCAACACCACCGGTCCGGGCCGGCGGCACCAGTTTCCGGTAGAGCGTGGTGCCCGGATATGCCAGACATCGGCCATCCGCTCGAAGGCCAAACGCCCCGCGCCGCCGCGCGGGCACCCACCGGGCATAGGGGGTACCACGCATCGTGACCGACGCCGCAATCCAGGCTGACGCCGCCGCGCGGTTGCTCGGTCCGCTCACCGACCTGGTGGCGCGGGCCGGCGCGGCCGTGCTGGCGATCGATCGGGCAAGCATGGGGGTCGCCGACAAGGCCGACGGATCGCCGGTCACCGCAGCCGACCTCGCCGCCGATGCCGTCATCGCCGACGGCCTGGCGCGCCTGGCGCCCGGCGTCTTCGCACTATCCGAGGAGACCTGCGGTCGCGGCCTACCGGCCGGCCAGCGCAGCTACTTTCTCGTCGATCCGCTGGACGGCACCAAGGAATACGTCGCCGGCCGCGAGGAATTCACCGTCAACGTGGCGCTGCTGACGGACGGACTGCCGCTGCTTGGCGTCGTCGGCGCACCGGCGCTCGGCCTGATCTGGCGGG
>JBKQQE010000098.1:0-9063 GCA_052326245.1 Xanthobacteraceae bacterium
CACGCGGCCGGGGATCGACGGCAGCACGCTGCGGCGCGGGCTGAGGCTCGGCAGCGAGCGCAGCAGTCCCGAGGTGTAGGGATGCCCGGGCTTCATCAGGGCGGCGTCCACCGGCGCGTCCTCGACCACCTCACCCGCGTACATGGTAATCATGCGCGTGCAGGTCTCGGCCACGACGCCGAGGTCATGGGTGATGAAAAGCAGCGCCGCCCCGGTGCTTTCGCTTAAGTTCCGCAGCAGATCGGTGATCTGGGACTGAACCGTCACGTCGAGCGCGGTGGTCGGCTCGTCCGCGATCAGGAGTTTCGGCTGGCAGATCAGCGCCATCGCGATCATCACGCGCTGGCGCATGCCGCCCGAGAGCTGGTGCGGATAGTCGTCGCAGCGTCGCTCCGGCGCCGGAATGCCGACGCGGGACAGCGCCGCGATGGCGCGTTCGCGGCCTTCCTTGCGATCGACCGGAAAGTGGGCGCGATAGGCTTCGCTGATCTGGTCGCCGACCGTAAAGACCGGATCGAGCGCGCTCATCGGCTCCTGGAAGATCATCGCAATCTCGCGCCCGCGCACGGCGCGCAGCTGTCGCGCCGACAGCGTTGCCAGATCGCGGTCCTCGAACAGGATCTGGCCGGACAGTCGCGCCGGAGGCGTGGGAACAAGCCGAAGCAGCGACAGACCGGTCACGGTCTTTCCACACCCGCTTTCGCCGACGATGCCGACGCGTTCGCCCACTGCCACCGAGAAGCTGACGTCGCGAATGACAGGCAGCGCACCGTGCGCGGTATCGAAGGACAGCGAAAGGCTGCGGACATCGAGCAGCGGCCGCGGCGATGGACCCGCAGCCGGTCCGCGCGGATCAATCGGGCGCGCCGTCGTTGCACCGGACACGTCGGAGATGCCGACCATGGGTCGCGGACATCAAGCCTGGAGCGGCCGAAGCCCGTTGCGACGGCTCGGCGATTTCGCCGGCCAACGCATCAGGGCCCATGCCGCAGTCGAGTTCGCCATCTGTCCTGCTCCTTCCCCATGACCCGCCCGGTCTTGTTGCCGGGATTTCGAGAACTTTGCGAGGGGTCCGGACGGCGGCTTGCCGGTTCCCGGACCGCATTGTTTTCCTTCGAGAAAACGCCCGCAAGTCGCATCCGAAAGTCTCGGATATGTCATTGAAGGATCGGTTGTCGATTGTCAACAATTGACATTAATGCATATAGATGACGCCGGGGTGCTCGGCCCCGCGTGCCTGATCCGGAGGACCTAGATGTCAGCGCCCCTTCGCACGCCGATGACCGCGGACGACGACGAGTTCGAAAGAAAGTTTGCGCCAAGGACGCTGCCCGACCAGGTCGCCGAGGAACTCGGCGCCGAGATCGTCGCTGGACGTCGCAAGTCCGGCGAGCGGTTGATCGAACTCGAACTCGCCCAACGCTTCGGCGTCAGCCGCGGGCCGATCCGCGAGGCCATACGCATTCTCGAGCGGCGCCGCCTGGTCGACCTGCAGCCGCGGCGCGGCGCCTATGTGCGGCCGTTGTCGCTGAAATCGGTCGCCGATCTCTTCAATGTGCGGATCGCCCTTTCGGTGCTCGCGGCGCGAACCATGGCGACATCGCCGGTGGAGAGCTTCATCGAAACCCTGGGACGACGCTGCGCGGAACTGGACGAGATGGTCGAGACCGGCGATCCCGTCGCATTCGCCCGAGTCTCCACCCGCGCGGTAAGGACGGTGGCGCGCGGCTCCGGCAACGACCTGCTGGTCGAGCACCTCACCGACCTCGCCAACCAGACGGTGTGGGCGACCATCTGGAAGGCGCCGCTCGATTATCTGACGCGCGAGGTTCGCCGCGATGCCGCCGATC
This sequence comes from Xanthobacteraceae bacterium, assembly GCA_052326245.1. GTDB lineage: Bacteria > Pseudomonadota > Alphaproteobacteria > Rhizobiales > Xanthobacteraceae > Bradyrhizobium_A. Next base: position 1,851 of record JBKQQE010000098.1, read on the forward strand.
TGATGCGATCGACGCTGGACGCCATCCGCCGCCGCGATCCGGAAGCCGCGGTCGCGAGCCATCGCAAGATGCTGGAGGACGACCGCGATCGCGCGCTGGCGTCACTGTCCCGCATCATGGAAGGCGGTTTCGATCTCGGCGCGTTTTCGCAGCGGGAGACGACTGAAGCGCGGCGCGTTGCCGGTTCTGCGGCCTGAGCGCCGGCTCGCCGGTCGCCGCGTATCCGGCGCCCGCGCCGCTACGGCCGCCCCGGTTTCGGCTGCTGCGCCGGCGAGGCCGCAAATTCCTGCAGCGTGCGCAGGAAAGTGATGGCGTCTTCCCGGCTCAGCACGCCGACGGCGTGCCGATCGAGCATCACCGGCAGCTGGTTCACGCCGTCGCGGTCCATGTTCTCGAGGGCGGACCACAGCTCGGCGTCGGGATCGGTAAATTTCGCCTGTGCGATGGGAAGCATGACCTCGGCGGCGCTGGTCCGCGGCCATTCCGACCGCGGCACTTCCTTGATCCGATGCAGGGTGACCAGGCCGACGGTCTGGTCGCCCCGGTTGACGAGAAAACTGCGTTGCCCGCCGCGCAGCACCTGTTCGTCCACCAGTTGCTGCAGCGTCAGATTCTCGGGGATGACGGCGTAATGCGTGCTCATGGCCTGCGAAACGCGATGGCCGGTGAGCAGGCCGCGAAACATCGTCTGCTGGATCTGGACCGACGCCGCGTTGTCGAGAAACCAGCCGATGAACGCGATCCAGAGCCCGCCGCCGATATTGCCGCCGAACATCTGCCAGACGCCGGCAAAGATGAGAAAGAACGCAAAGAACCGCCCGACATTTGCCGCGATCAGGGTCGAACGGCCCATGTCTCCCGTGACCGCCCACATGATGGCGCGGAAGACGCGGCCACCGTCGAGCGGATAGCCGGGTATCAGGTTGAACAGCGCCAGGGCGAAATTGATGTAGGAGAGGTACTTGGCCAAACCCAGCAGCGGCTCCACGCCGGCAACCAGCGGCTGCGCTGCGTAGAACAGGACCGCCAGCGCGAGGCTGACGATCGGGCCTGCGATCGCGACAAAGAACTCGGCGACGGCGCTGGGCGGTTCCGTCCCCATCTGGGCAACGCCCCCGAACAGGAAGAGCGTGATGCTGCGCACCGGGATCTTGAACCGCAGCGCCACCACCGAATGCCCGAGCTCGTGCAGCAGCACGCTGACGAACAGCATGATGGCGGTGGCCGCACCCGTTACCCAGTACAGCAGCGGCGGCCAGTCCTTGAACTCGTCGGGAAAGTAGCTGCCCGCAAGCATCCAGGTCATGAGCGCAAAGATCACGAACCAGGAGTAATCCAGGCCGATCTCGATCCCGAGGATCCTGCCGAGCGGGATGCTGTGTTTATTCACGTGAGTTCTCCACTGATGTTGGCGCGCTGCCCTGCCGCGGCGTCCGGTGCTGCGGATCTTGGTCGGGAATTCTGAAGCCGGCGCCGGTGTTCTGCTGCCGGGCGACCGCCGATCGGCCCGGCGTCCATCATACGATTATTATATCGTCGCCATTTCGTCCGTCTCGCTTCTTTATGCGGTTTTTCCTATGTTCCGGGCGCTGTCGTTGACTCTGTTACTCAAACGAGACGCTGTCATGTTGTTCTATCGCAAATGCGATGGCCGCTCGATCGCATGGCGGGAAAACCCGGCGCGCGGAGACGGTCACGCCAGGCAGTGACCGCGGCCCCTGGTCGTTCTGAAATGGGCGTCAGCGAGCAGGCCTCGCGACAGCGACCGCTCCACAGTCAAAACCCAGGCGCGAGGCGCATCGTCGACGGTCAGCCGTCCCGTCTGCGCATCCGCCCAGATAACCGCTAGACCATAATGGTGACGTCATGACTTTCTCTCATTCCACCCCGGCAGGCGACCGCATCATCGACCCGATGATCGCGCTGGCGGGGTGCGCGAAGCAGCACCGGATCGTCGTTGCCGGCTCCAAGGCGCTGGAGCTGATGCTGGAGTTGCATCGGCGCGGCTATGTTCGCGCGGCAGCCACGGCAAACTGCGGCCAGCCAGCCGGCCAGTATGACGTCGCGCTGGTGGACTGGCGGCGGCGCACGTTCAAGGCGCTGGAGACGGCGCTCGACTGGCTGACGGATTTCCTGGGTCCGGACGGCATGCTGGTGGTCTGGGTCGACCCCCAGAAGCCCGCGGCCAACCAAAACCTCCGCCTGGCGCTGGAACGGCGCGGTTTTGTCATCGAGGCAGGAACCGTGCATGAATGCGGCTGCGCGGTTTCGGCGCGGCGGCGCGAACTGAATCCACTGCGCAAGGCCGCGTAACCCGCGGCCTTCGCGCCCCTGGATCGACAGGTTTCCTGGATCGACAGGTTTACCGGCCGCGCGGCGATGCGGGCGGCGCCGGCCGGCTGTGCTAGTGTGCCGTGCTACTGTAGAGAGATTCCGGCATGGGCCGGACAGCCCCGCCGAGTGCCGCATCATGGAAACCAAACCACCCGTTCCGCGCGCGATCCTGGTCGGCGTCCAGCTCCCGGACGTCGACGACGTTGCCCATGCCGCGAGCATGGAAGAGCTGGGGCGTCTGGTGAAGACGCTCGGCTACGAGGTTGTCGGCACGCTGTCGCAGAAGCGCGACGAGATCGGCGGCGCGACGGTGCTCGGCAAGGGGCGGCTCGAGGAACTTGCGGCGATCACCGGCGGCACGGGCGTGGTCGGTTCGATGGCGCCACCCCGGAAGTCGAAGGCCCGCGAGCGTTTCGAGGATGCCGGCGAGGACAAGCCCGCCGCAAGGCGGACGGAGCCCGGTCCGGACGCGCCGCCGAAGCCGGACTTCGTGATCGTCGATCACGACATCTCGCCGAACCAGGCACGCAACCTGGAGCGCGCAACCGGCGCGCAGGTGCTCGACCGCACCGGGGTGATCGTCGAGATCTTCCATCGCCACGCGCGCAGCCGCGAGGCCCGGCTGCAGGTCGAGATGGCGCGGCTGAAATACGTCTCGCCGCGGCTGCGGGAATCCTCGGGCGGCGGCGAACGGCAGCAGGGCGCCGGCGCCGGCGAGTCCGATCTGGAACTTGATCGCCGCAAGATCCGCGACCGCATCGCCGAGCTGAAGCTGCAGCTGGAGGATATCCAGCGCGACAACGACCAGCGCCGGTTCGCGCGCCGCGATCAGCTCCGGGTCGCGCTGGTCGGCTACACCAACGCGGGCAAGTCGTCGCTGATGCGGGCGCTGACCGGCAGCGATGTGCTGGTGGAGGACAAGCTGTTCGCGACGCTCGATACCACGGTGCGCGCGCTGCAGCCCGAGACCCGGCCGCGGGTGCTGGTCTCGGACACGGTCGGCTTCATCAAGAAGCTGCCGCACGACCTGGTGGCGTCGTTCCGATCAACGCTCGCCGAGGCGCTGGAGGCGTCGCTGCTGTTGTTCGTCGTCGACGCGTCCGATCCGACCTACGAATCGCAGCTCGAGGTGAGCCGCAGCGTGCTGCGCGAGATCGGTGCGGAGGCGGTGCCGTCGCGCCTGATCCTCAACAAGATCGATCGCGTCAGCGAGGCGGATCGCGTCGCGCTTCGCGCCAGGCACCCCGACGCGATCCTGCTGTCCGCCAAGTCGCCCGAGGACGTGGCCAGGCTGCGCGAAACCATCATCGGGTTTTTCGAAACGGCGATGGTGGAGGACCAGCTGGTGCTGCCCTATGCGAAGCAGGGGCTGCTCAGCGAGGTGTACGAGAATGCGCGCGTGCTGTCCGAGGACTACGACGCCACCGGCCGGATCATGAAGGTGCGCGGCCTGCCCGGCGCGATCGCGCGGCTGCGAAGAACCCTCGCCGCCTGAGTCTGCGCCGCGACAGTGCGGCGGCGCGCTAGATCATGATGCGATTAGATGGAATCGCGTCATGATCTCATTGCGTTGTTTGAGCATGATCCCCCGGATCAAGTCCGGGGGCATGCTTTTCGGAAAAGCGGTTTCCACTTTTCCGGATCATGCTCTATGGCGCCGTCAGCAGCTTTTCGAGCTGCTGCAGCAATTCGCCGTACCTGGCATAGTCGCCCGCCGCATACTGGTGCTGCATTTCCTGGAACACGGCGCGCGCCCGCTCGAGCGTGTCGTTCTTCTCCGCGTCGGTGGACGAGCTGGTCGGCCGAGCCGATGCGCCAACCAGCAGATCCTCCGCATACTTGAGACTCTTCGCCCACTCGATCTTGCGGTCGTCGGGCAAGAGCTGCGCCAGCACGATGCGGGCGAGCGTCGGAATCTTGGTCTGCTCGGCCTCGATATAGACCGGCTCGACGGCGATGAGCTGGCTGCCGATCAGCGGCAGCACGATCAGATTGCCCCGGATCACCTGGGAGCCGTGCTGGTCCCACAGCGTCAGGTCTCCGGAGAACCGGCTGTCCGAGTTGATCCGCGATTCGACCTGGGCCGGACCGTCGATGAAGGTTCCCTTCGGAAAGCGGAACGCAACCATCTTGCCGTAGTTGTCGCCGTCGCACAGGCCGGCGAGCCATCCCGCCATCTGGTTCTTTCCCGCCACCGACAGCGGCAGCATCAGCAGGAACTCCGGCGTTGCGGCATTCGGAAGCTGCGCGATGACGTAGTAGGGCCTGACGTCGATCTCGCGGTCGCGATACAGCTCGTGCGGTACCTCCCACCGGTCCTCGCGGTTGTAGAAGGTCGTGGGGTTGGTCATGTGGTAGGTGCCGTACATCTCGGCCTGCACGGTGAACAGATCCTCCGGATAGCGGATGTGACGCTGCAGATTTTGCGGCATCTCGCCGCGCTCCCTGAACAGGCCGGGCAGCATCCGCCGGTAGGCCTTGATGATGGGATCGCGGTCGTCGAACACGTAGAACGTGACCGAGCCGTTATAGGCGTCGACCACCGCCTTGACGGAATTGCGCAGGTAGTTGCGGCCGTGGAGCGCCCGCAGCGAGCCGCGATAGGCGTCGCTGTAGGGATAGCTGTCCGAGCTGGTATAGCCGTCGACAATATAGGAATAGTGGTCGGCGTCGGCGACGATGTACGGATCCCGGTCGAAGGTGAGGAATGGCGCCAGCCGCTCGACCCGCTCGACGACATTCCTGTGCAGCAGCACCCGGCTTTCCGGCGTGAAATATTCGGAAATGAACAGCCGCAGGCCGTCGGTGTCGTGCGCGACCACGAGCTTGCGCCAGAAGCTGGACAGCGGAATTCCACCCTTCCCCTGGTACACGATCTCGGCGTTGGCCTGTCCTTGCGGGAAGTCGAACTCCTTTTCGGTGGTGCGGACATAGACCCGGTCCCGCGTCAGGGCGCCGTAGTAGATCGCCCCCTGCGTGACCGCGAGGTCGCCCTTGGCCTTGATGGGAATGTCGTGCGCCCACAGCAGCGGATTGCCGCGGCTGTCCATTTCGTTGGCCGGAACGGCGACCGCGCCGTAGCCGTGGGTATAGCGGAGCGCGAGGTTGACCCAGACCTTGGCCTGGTCCGGCAGCTTTTCCACGTCGAGTTCGCGCGCCGTGATCATCACCTGGCGTTCGACGCCGTCGATCTGGTAGCGGTCGATGTCGATGCCGGCAAACGTATAATACGGCCGCAAGCCCTGGATCTGCTGCAGTTGCGGTTCGAGCGCGCGCCAGTCCCAGATCCGGGCGTCCTGCAGCGTCGCTCCGCTCTTGTCGAGGTCGGCGCGGGTGAGCGGCGCGGCCGAGACCGCGAATTCCCGCTCTTCGATCGACGTCCCGTCGAGATTGTACGCCTCCCGGGTGCCGGCGATGCTTCGCAGCAGATAAGGCTGCTCGAGCGTGATCTGGTTCGGGCCGACATAGAGCCGCTCGACGGCCGGCGGAATGATCGTCGCGGCGAGGTAGATGGCCGCGAACAGCCCGCACGGGATTGCCCAGCGCAGCCGGTGCGCCAGCAACCAGGCGCGGACCCGCGCGATGCAGGCCGCCGCCGCCAGCACCAGGGCGGCCGCGATCCAGCAGACCATGATGACGTCGTAGGACGGGATCCAGAAATTGACGTCGGCGTAGGAGCCGCCGGCAACGACCTGCGAATGCCCGTCGATGACCAGATGGTAGCGGCCGAGAAATCGGGATACGCCCCACGTGAAGCAGAGCGGCGCCGCCAAGGCCAGGCCCTGACGCAGCCATCGCTGCCAGATCGTCTCGCTGTGCGCCCAGGATTGCGTGTCGGCGGCGCCGACCACGTGAAGCGATTCCAGCCGGCGCGGTCCGAATGAAACCGCCAGACGATCCCACGGCCGTCCCGCGCGCGGATAGAACCCGAAGCCGATCGCCGCCCAGAGCACCATGATCGCCACCAGAACGGTGGTGACGATATCGACCACCGCGTCGTACCAGGGCAAGGCCAGCAGATAGAATGAAATATCCTTGCCGAAGACCGGGTCGCTGACGCCGGTCGGGCTCGCGCCGAGGAAGCCCAGCAGCGGCACCCAGAGCGTGGTCGCGCCGAGGCCGGCGAGGGCGGCAACGATGAAGGATGCAAACCATGGCGCGCTGTTCGGCACCGCCGGCAGCGGCCGGCACAGCGCCCGCAGGTGGTATCCGACGAACAGGCCTACTGCAACCAGCACGGCGGCGAAGATCCCGACGCGAAGTCCGAGCACCAGCCAATAGCGGTAGCGCTGGCCGAGCTCCTCGAACCAGAAGTTTTCCAGGGCGATCGTCATCGCCATCTCGAAACAGGCGATGCCGAGAACGGCAGCCGCGATGTAGGCGAGGTCGCGATAAAGGCGGTGCAGCAACACGACCGGGGCACCGCCGCCTCGCCCATTCAGGAAGGTGCGGCCGAGCGGAACCGCGGCGAGCAGGACGACAAGGAGATAGCCGGACTGGAACATCGCGTTCCCCTTTCAGAAGATCGCCGGAATTCCTGTACTTGACCGACCCCCTCGACGGAGGTTGCGCTACCAATAAGAGAAGCGCGGGCGCGGTTCTTGATCTTGCTCACTTCGGGCAACACGTTCCCGCACAGGCGCCGGCCTCATAGGGGCTCGATCCGCACCGTGTCGACGCGCCGGCCGTCCATTTCGACGATTCGAAAACGCCAGCCTTGCCAGGTAAATTGATCCCCGGCCTTGGGAACGTGCCCGAGCTGCGCCAGCACGAACCCGGCGAGGGTCACGAAATCGCCCACCGGCAGCTCTTCGAAACCCTGCAGCTCGGTCATGTCCGAGATCGGCAGCGAGGCGTCGATCAGCAGCGAGCCGTCCGG
>JBKQQE010000099.1:0-3933 GCA_052326245.1 Xanthobacteraceae bacterium
CGAAACCGTCTATTCCGGCGCGAAGGGCGGCCTGATCGCCTTCAGCAAGGGTCTGGCCCGCGAGATGGCGCGCTATTCGATCAATGTCAATTGCGTGTGTCCCGGACCCACCGAAACTCCGATGTTGATGGTCTTGCCGGAGAGCCACCTGGACGCCTTCAGGCGCGCGATTCCGATGCGCAGGTTCGGCCAGCCGATGGATGTCGCCAACGCCATTCTGTTTTTCGCCGGCGATCAGTCGGACTACATCACCGGGCAGACGCTCAGTGTTTCCGGTGGACTGACGATGAGCTGATCAGGTCGCCATAGCGCAAGGAGACGCACGTGCAGACATTCAAGGCCGCCGAATACAAAGCAACCCATTTTCAGTGGGAGGTGTCCGGGAAGGTTGCGACCATTACCCTCAACCGACCAGAACGCAAGAATCCGCTGACATTCGAAAGCTACGCGGAGCTGAGGGATCTGTTCCGCAGCCTGTCCTACGCAAGCGACGTAAAGACCGTGGTCGTAACCGGAGCGGGCGAAAACTTCTGCTCTGGCGGCGATGTGCACGAGATCATCGGTCCGCTGGTCAGAATGCAGGAGGCCGGCGACATGCCTGGCCTGCTCGCCTTCACGCGAATGACGGGCGATCTGGTCAAGGCGATGCGGCACTGTCCGCAGCCCATCATCGCCGCGGTTGACGGCATCTGCGCGGGAGCGGGCGCAATCGTCGCCATGGCGTCCGACATCCGGATCGGCACGCCGCGGGCGAAGACAGCTTTCCTGTTTGTCCGCGTCGGGCTCGCGGGCGCCGACATGGGCGCCTGCGCCATCCTGCCGCGGATCATCGGGCAGGGGCGCGCGTCGGAGCTTCTCTATACCGGACGAGCCATGACCAGCGAGGAGGCCGACAAGTGGGGCTTCTTCAATCGCGTCGTGGCGCCCGAGGAGGTTTTGGCGGCGGCTCAGGCGCTGGCGAAGGAGCTCGCCGACGGCCCGACATTCGGCCACGCCATGACCAAGACTTGCTTGCACCAGGAATGGGCGCTCGACGTCGATTCCGCCATCGAGGCGGAGGCGCAGGCGCAGGCGATCTGCATGCAGACCAAGGATTACGGTCGGGCGTATCGCGCCTTCGTTGCCAAAGCGAAGCCCGTGTTCGAGGGGGATTGATGGCAGACCGGAGTTTCCTGTCCTGGCCATTCCTCGAACAACGGCACCAGGAGTTGCACGATCGCGTCGAAGCCTGGGCGTTGGCGAATGGCGAGAGGTTGAGCGGCGATAATGAGACGAGCGGCGCGGCGGCAGCCACTGTTCGCCTGCTGGTCCGCGAGCTGGGCAAAGCGGGAATCCTCGCGACCGCGGTCGGTGGCAGCGATGGTTCGCTCCATGGCCCGCTGGATGCGCGCAGCCTCTGCATCTGCCGCGAGGTGCTGGCTCGCCACGCCGGCCTGGCCGATTTTTCTTTCGCCATGCAGGGCCTCGGCACCGGCCCCATCAGCCTGTTCGGTACGGACCAGCAGAAGGAGCGGTGGCTGCCTTCGGTGGCGCGGGGAACGTCGATTTCGGCCTTCGCCCTCTCCGAGAAGGAAGCGGGGTCCGACGTTTCGGCGCTTGCCATGCGGGCGCAGCCGGCTGGCAATCAATGGCAGCTCGACGGGGAGAAGACCTGGATCTCGAACGCCGGCATCGCCGACCTCTATGTTGTCTTTGCCCGCACCGGCGGCGCTCCGGGCGCCAAGGGTCTTTCGGCGTTTGTGGTCGAAGCCGATACGCCCGGGTTTTCGGTCGCCAAGGTCATCGACCTGATCGCGCCGCACCCGATCGGCGCGCTTGCCTTCGACGGGGTGACGGTGCCGGCCGCCAACATGCTGGGATCGCCGGGTGACGGCTTCCGCATCGCCATGGCCACTCTGGACGTCTTCCGTTCAACGGTGGGCGCCGCCGCGCTCGGCTTCGCGCGCCGGGCATTGGACGAGGCCTTGAGACACGCGCGCGGGCGCAAGCTGTTCGGTCAGCCTCTCTCCGACCTCCAGCTCACCCGTGCCAGGCTCGCCGACATGGCGCTCGCGGTCGACGCGGCTGCGCTTTTGATCTACCGCGCGGCCTGGACCAAGGACGTCAAGGGCGCCCGCATCAGTCGCGAATCCAGCATGGCGAAGCTGTTCGCCACGGAGGAGGCGCAGAAGGTGATCGACTCCGCCGTGCAGATCTTCGGCGGGCTCGGCGTCACCCACGGCCACATTGCCGAAAGGCTCTATCGCGAGATCAGGGCGCTGCGGATCTACGAAGGCGCAAGCGAAGTCCAGAAATTGGTCATCGCGGCCCGGCTTGTTGCCGAGTCCGAAGCCTTGCCCGTTCCGGAACATTCGTCGTGATCCTCGACGAACAGCAGATGATGATCCGGGACATTGCGCGCGAGTTCGCGCCAACAGCCTCAGGCGCTGTCCTCCACGGAACGCGCCGAACCCTTGAGGTCCGCCTTCGACCCGCGCTTCTGCCTCTCGATGATCCTGAGCAGCGTGGTGATCGATATCGCGCTGAGCGAGGCGATCGCGATATCGTCGATCTCGCGCAGGACCTTGTGCAGCGCGCGGCCCTCGTCCTGGTCGAGGGGCGGTGAGTCTTCCGCGTCGCGGCCGACCTCCTCGAACAGTTCGATCACGTCGAGCAGCGTGACGCGCTTCGGATTTCCCGAGAATCGGTAGCCGCCGCCGGCTCCGCGCACCGATTCCACCAGCCTGGCGCGCACCAGGCTCCGCAATACTTTAGCTAAGTGATTGATTGATATATTATATTTATCGGCTATCTCAGCCGCCGAGATCTGCTGATCGGAATGGGCCGCGAGCTCCAGTACCGCGTAGAGTCCACAAAGCGTCGCCTTTTGTAACTTCATTGCCTTTATTCTTCCGACAGAATGCGCCCGCCTAAAACGCCACAAGGGAATCGGCGCAACCTAACAGCTTAATCAAGGTCTTTCTCTAGTTGAATAAACGGTCCCGCCATCATCCCCAGGCCTCGAAAGAAAGCCAGGACGAGATGATCGTCGCGCGTCAGCATGGTGCGCACCTTGTCGACCCCGGCCTGCCTGAAATTCTCGCAGAGAGCATCGAACAGGCGCGTTCCGACGTTGTGCACGCGAATTTCCGGGTCGACGTTCAGGGCAAACACCCAGCCGCAGGGTTCCGATCCGAATTCGAAAGCCCTGACCTCGCCGATCATGAAGCCGACAGGCCGTCCGTCTTGTTCGGCGACGAGAAACGCCCCGCTACCGCTGTGCCATTGCTGAAAATGGGCGAACAGTTCTTCCCAATACTGACTCTTGGCTTTGCCGGTCGTCTTTTCGTCGAGGCTCACAATCCAGGGAATATCCTTGGCCTCGGCCGTGCGTATCTCGATATCGGTGAATGGAAGATCGTCCTTCTGCTTGGTCGGAGTATTCATCCCTGTCTCCCGCGTTGCTCCCGTATCGAAGTTTGACGCCTGAAAGGCGGCAATTGCTATTGATCTGAATCAACTGGCGATCGAGGCACGGGAACGCCACGAAGAAGGCACCGTCGGCCAGGGCCGAGTGCTAATCAAGCTTAGGCTTGTTCCGCAAACACCGGAACCGGTCTTTGCGAGTACACGCAAGATATTGAATCTGAGTGCTTTCAGGGCAGTCCGGGTGGCGCCGAGCCGGAAACCGGTCATCGCCGCACCGGTTCGGCACGTGTCGATGCAGTGACGCAGTGCGGGATGAAATCCATCAGCCTTGCGACGGCCATACGCTGAATTGGTCCTGGGTGTCGTGGCTCAACGTTTCGGCGACGCCGACGGGCGTTAGCGCCATGCGCGTGACCCGGCGCTTCCGGCGCCGCCGCAGGTCGAGCTCAGTCTGCCGCGGCGCGCAGGCGAGTGTCCCGTGGTTTCGGACCTGCGGCGGGTACAGGGATCGCGTTGGCAAAAACC
>JBKQQE010000100.1:0-13355 GCA_052326245.1 Xanthobacteraceae bacterium
GCTCGTTACCGGAGCGGGATCGGGCATCGGGCGGGCGATTCCTTGGTTTATGCAAAGGAAGGCGCCGAGTCATGGTGACGGACATCGACGAAGCGGGAGGCCACACAATGGTCCGGCAAATCGCCGAGGCTGGCGGCATGGCCGCGCGCGAGGCGGAGCCGAGCCGCGCCGGCGCGGCGAAACCGAGCGGCGAATCCGAGCCGAACTGTGGGTGGCGCCGCCGGTTTTTCTTTTTGATGAATTCGCCGGTGGCCGCGGCATCTGAGCTAGGCGGTGGCTTCGCCAACACGGCGATCGCAACAACACGGGCATGGTATGGTAGCCGTTGCGGGCTCACGAGGCCGTCTGAGCGGTGCCATTCGTCAGGGCGCGGCCGCGTTGGCGCGAAATATGCCGCACGATGCGAAATGCGAAGGCAATTGCCGGGCCAAGGGTTATTCCCGGACCTGGATAGTGGCCGCGCATGACGGACGCCATGTCGTTGCCGCAGGCATAGAGGCCCGGGATCGCAATGCCGTTGCGCCCGAGCACGCGGCCATCCCGATCCGCAGCCAGCCCGGCGCTGGTGCCGAGATCGGCCGGATGGACCGCCACAGCAAAGAACGGCGCCTCCTCGATCTTGCGAAGACACGGATTGGGCGCGTTGCCGGGGTCACCGTTATGACGATTGAGCTCGCTGGATCCTTTCCCGAAGTCCTCATCGATACCGCTCTCGGCAAACCGATTATGCCGGTCGACGGTGTAGCTCAGCGCGGCGCCGTCGACGCCGATCTTGGCCGCGAGTTCGAGGAGCGTCGGCGCCTCGAAGAGGTATCGTGCGTTGACGTAGCGCTGGAGACGTCGCTCACCGGGACGGATGAGGCCGATGCCATAGTCGCGAATAAACCGGCGGTCGCAAACTAGGTAAGCCGGAATGGTGCAGACGGTTTTATGAGATCGATACATGCCCAGGACGAAGTCGTGATAGGAATCGGCTTCATTCACGAAGCGCCGGCCCGCCGCGTTCACCGCGATAAGCCCGGGCTTTGCGCGGTCGAGGACGATGTGGGGGAAGATGGCCTGCGAACCGTCCGGGCGTCGCATGATGGATGCCGGCATCCAGAACACTGGGCTCGCATGTTGCTTATCGATCACGCCGCCGACCGATTGTCCAAGCGCCAGTCCATCGCCGGAAGCGCCCTCGAACGCCACGGAATGGCTGGCAATTGGATCGGGCAGTAACGCCTCTCGCCATACAGTGCTTCCCGAGAACCCGCCGCTCGCTAGGATCACGCCCTGCTTTGCGCGAATGGATCGCTGCATCCCGTCTTCGAACACGACGGCGCCAGCCACGCAGCCTTGGTCGAGCACGAGATTGCGCACCGGAGCGTCGAGCCAGATCGGCACCTGGCGCTGCCGAAGACTGAACAACAGACGCGCCGCGAGCGCGTTGCCGAGCAGCAACCGCGTGCCGCGCTCATAGCGCGTCCGGTCCCACAGATAGCGCAGAACCAGCGCAAGCGTATGCTGGAAGGACGCGACGGAGGCGAATGGGTGCAGCAGGTGCGTGAGATCATCGCGCCCTACCATCATGCCGCCTAGCGCCATGAGTTCTGGGATTGGCGCGCGCAACAGTGCGAAATCCGCGCCAAGTAGGCGGCCGTCGAACGGTAGCGGGTACAGCGCCCGACCGGCGAGCGCCGCGCCAGGGAGCGCGGAGCGATAGTCCGGATGCTTGGGGCTGGGCGTGAACTTCACTTCGCTGCGGCTCTCCAGGTAGTCGAGCGCCGCCGCGCCGGCTTCGATGAAGGCGTCCCGCCGGCCGTCCTCGTCCGCCGCGCCGATTACGGCATCGAGGTAGCGCCGCGCCTCGGCCGCGGTGTCGGTCAGTCCTACCCGGCGGCTCTGCGTGCTACCGGGGATCCAGATCGCGCCACCCGAGATTGCTGTCGTGCCGCCCACCTGGGAAGTCTTCTCGCAGAGCAGGACGTCGAACCCCTCCAGGGACGCGACGAGCGCCGCGGTCATGCCGCCGGCACCAGCGCCGACAACCAGCAGGTCAACTTCGCGGTCCCAGGCCGACGGGGTGGCAGATGCGGCTGGCGGCATCATCGGTCTCACGGCTGTCCCGTCGTCATGGTGGCTCAAGTTCGGAGAACAGCTTGGTCATCGATCGCATCGCGCGTTCCGCGACCACCCCGGGATCGGTCGCGCGATAGTGGGCATTGAAGATTTCGAGCGAGTAGTGCCCGGCATACCCGGCCCGGCGGACGTGTCTGACAAAATCGGCAATCGGCATGACGCCCTCGCCAGGGAACAGCCGATAGTGTCGACTGACGTCGATCAGGTCCAGGTTGATCTTCGGCATGTCTGCGATCTCGACCAGAAAGATCTTGTCGGCCGGGATCTCTTCGATGCCGTCGAGCGGTAAATCGAGCGCGAAGATATGGAAGCAGTCCAGCATGACGCCGACGCACTCGTGGGCGGCCCCCTTAACGACTCGCCAGGCATCGCGATAGTCGCGGATCCATCGTCCCCAGCACAGCGCCTCGTAGGCGATGCGGACGTTCCTCGACTGGGCGAGATCGCCGAGCCGGGCCAGATCTTCGCTGATCCGGCTATGATCCCCGGCGCTCTCGGATGCTGTATTCGAACATAGGACCAGGACCTCAGCACCGATCAACGCCATCTGATCCATCAGCTGCTCGGCGATCCCGAGCGCGTGCGCCCGGGTCTTTGGTGCCATGCCCTCGAAATTGCGCAACGCCTGGTATACCGAGATGCCGAGACCGGTTTCACGCAAGAGCTCGATGGCGACGTCTGGGCCTTCGGCATGCTCGAATAGATCCCGTGGCCAGAATTCGGTCGTTGCAAATCCGACAGATTTCATTGCCCGCAACTTGCCGGGAAGGTTGCCGCCGAAGGTCGATGTCGTGAAACCGAAATGCTCTGTTGTCATGGGGTCCACCCCCCTATCGCATATTGTCGAATTCCGTTCGCAGCATCAGTCACGATGATGTCCGTCGCCGTAATCGCAGCCGCGCGCTTGTCCGCGGAACTCAAGGCAGGATGCGCCGGCGTCGATATTCGCCGAGAATGCTAGTCAGCATGGTTCTAGTGTCCGTAACGTGGGAGAATCCGTGCCGACGCGCTTTGGCGGCCGACGCGGTCTGGTCCCAGGTCGCTCGAAACACGGTGTCCGCGAACGACCAGTCCGCCACGTCCGTGAACCGGTTCGGCTCCAAGGTGTGTCGCTTGACGGCCGCCTGCCAAACCGGCTCCTTGTCGTTCATGAATTCGAAGAGCCTCGTCGGCTTGGCAGAACCGAGTTCCATACCGTAGAAGGCGGCGATGCCCGGCCAGACATCGCGCCAGCGGAAGCTGTCCCCGTTGACGATGTTGAAGGCGTCGTTTGCGGCTGTCGCGTCTGTAGCGGCCCACACCATCGCGCGCGTGAGCAGATCGACGTCGACATATGTCAGGGTGGCGTCGAAACTCTTCTCCTCGCCGGGAAAATGCAGAGGGAGACGCAGTTCCCTCAGGATGGTCGCATAGGTGCCAACCGCCGACATTATGTTACTGGGGCTGCCGACCGCGACACCGCAAATGAAGTGGGGCCGCAACGCCGACCACGTCCACTTCTTCCCGCGCTGCTGGTCGATGATATAGTCCTGCTGGTCGTAGTAGAAATTTCTGATCGATGGCCGAGGATCGCTCTCTTCGGCTGGATTCTTGAACGGCCCGAGATGACTCCCGTACCATTTCAATCCGTGCATCAGTTGCACGTGCTGCAGCCGCCCCTCGGCGTGCTCTAGTGCTTCCAGCAGATTCCGAAGCATATCGACATTGGGTTGTACTTTGATGGTGTAGTTTCCCTCGACCGCACGGGAAAGATAAAACACGTGCGTCACGTCGCGCGGGCGCGCGAGCTCCGCCGCGCAAGCGTCGGCGTCGAGCAGATCCAGCGAAATGTGTCGCGCGGCAGTGCGATGCTCTGGCTTCCGGCGCGACAGGCTAATCACATCCCAGTCAGGCAGTCTCGACAGGTATTGCAGGAGATTGGTGCCGAGAAGGCCGGAGGCGCCGACGATGAGGGCCTGTTTTCGGTCCATGTTCAACCCTCGGAGCATTTTCTGCCAAAGTGGATACCTGCTTGAGGCAGAGCATGCGACACCTCGAGAAAAGCCAAAGCGCGTTGCCGAATAGACCCAATCGGAATGTGGTCTCGTCGATTTTGGCCGCGAGGGGCGGCGATGGGATGTCTCCCGAATCGGAGGTCCGGAGCTCGATCAATGACCATTCTTGACCAGCGGACAACGACTCTCCGATAGCGGCTGGAAGGCCTGATCGGCTGGGATGGTCTCGACGAGCTTGTAATAGTCCCACGGCTCCTTCGACTCTTCGGGTGACTTGACCTGGTACAAATACATGTCGTGAACCATTCGGCCATCGATACGCAGGTGGCCGTTCTTAGCGAACATGTCGTTCACTGGCATCGCTCGCATTTGCGCCATAACCGCCTGGGCTTCGTCCGTTCCCGCCGCCTCCACGGCCTTCAGATAATGGAGAACGGACGAATAGACACCAGCATGATTCATCGTCGGCATGCGCTTCAACTTCTCGAAGAAGCGCTCCGACCAGGCGCGCGTTTCCTTGTCGCGGTTCCAATAGAAGCCCGTCGTGATGAGCATCCCCCCTGCAGCCTTGAGGCCGATCGCATGAATGTCATTGATGTACACGAGCAGCCCGGTAACCAGCTGCTTCTTAGTCAGGCCAAACTCTCCCGCTTGCTTCACACTGTTTACGAAGTCTGCACCCGAATTCGCAAGCGCGACCACGTCGGCCCCTGATGATTGCGCGGTGATGAGGAAGGAGGAGAAGTCGCTCGTCGGGAACGGAGCAAGGACCGAGCCAATCACCTTCCCCCCGCTGGCCATGATGAACTTCGTGGCATTTTCCTGAAGGGAATGTCCGAACACGTAGTCCGCCGTGATGAAGAACCAGGTCTTGCCACCGCGTTTGGTAATAGCGGCGGCGGTGCCTTTGCTCAGTGCATAACTATCGTAAGTCCAGTGCGCTGTGACGGTGTTGCATTCCTCATTGGTAATTCGTGTGGTCGAGGAACCGCTGTTGAGGATGATGCGGTTTTTGTCCTGAGCGAGATGACCGAGAGCGAGACCGACGGAGCTCGCCGCTAAATCAGCAAAGGCGTCGACTTTGCCTTGGTCGATCCATTGGCGGGCGATGC
The DNA here is from genome assembly GCA_052326245.1 of Xanthobacteraceae bacterium. Taxonomy (GTDB): domain Bacteria; phylum Pseudomonadota; class Alphaproteobacteria; order Rhizobiales; family Xanthobacteraceae; genus Bradyrhizobium_A. The sequence goes on from JBKQQE010000100.1 coordinate 5,228, forward strand.
TCATCGCGATATCCGGCTTGTTCTGGTGATCGGCGTAGATCACCTCGATTGGCATGCCAAGAACCTTGCCGCCGAAATCCTCGACCGCCATCTGGGCGGCGAGCACCGAGCCAGCGCCATTGTTGTCCGAATATGGCCCGGACATGTCGGTGATGACCCCGATCTTAACGACGCCGTCGGAAATCTTGGGCTCGGCGAAGGCCTTCGGCGGGGAGGCAACGCAGATAAATGCGAAAAGCCCGACTAAAAGTCCGACTAATAGACGATAGAGCATGACTTCCTCCTCATCGGGGACATTTTGATGTTGTTTTCGACTGGTGCAGGCTTCGCGCCTCCACACGTCAATCGACGCTCCCCGCTGGACGATATGGATCAGGATCATAGTTTGGCGGCGTCCCACGCAGCGGCGGCATGTCCCATCCGCCGCTTGTGCGCCGGCGAATATCGGCCTGGACGCGGACGTCAAGAATAGTCGGCTTACCGCTTGCAAACGCGGCTTTGACCTGTTCGCCGATATCCTGCGGGCGTTCTATCCTTATCCCGCGTGCCCCCATGGCCTTTCCGAGCAGCGCGAAGTCGGCGCTCAACAGTTCACCGGTCCGTACTGATCGAAAGCGCGTCGCGAACTCGCGATCTTGGCCGAAGAAACCTATCTGCATATCCCGGATCGAAACAAATCCGTTGTTGTTCCAGACCACCCAGACAACGGGAAGGTCGTATTCCACAGCGGTGGCGACCGCGCTGGCGTGCATCAGGAACCCCCCGTCTCCGACGACGGCAAGGACAGGTCTCCCTGGGGCCGCGAGTTGCGCGCCCAGAGCGCCGCCGACCCCGAAACCCATTGCGGCGAAGCCGCCGGATTGCAGTAGCATTCCCGAATCTGACACTTTCCATTGCTGGACCATCCAGCTGTGGTGCGCGCCTATATCGGAGAGGACCACAGCGTCCGCCGGCGTGGCCCGCCGCAGTTCGGCGATCAGCCGGTCCGGATGAATGGGGACATCGGCACTTTCGTTGCTGGATCGTAGGGCCGCCTGCCACTCTTCCTTCCACCGCTGGATCGACTTGTGCCAATCCGCGGTCTTCGCCGTGGGCCGCGCGGTACGCTGCTCGGCCGCAGCGAGAAGCTGAGCGAGCACAAGATCGACGTCGCCGACGATTCCAACCTTTGGGGGATAATTGCGGCCCAGCTGGCTCGCATCGTGGTCGACGTGGATCAGGGATTGGGGGGGAATACTGTGCGTCGTTCCCGGCCTCCAGCTGCTTGTTCCACGATCGCCGAACCGGGTCCCCAGCGCCAGCAAGACGTCGCAACCGCGCGCCGCGCGGTTTGCCGCGTAGACGCCGTCACGGCCTGTCGGGCCAAGGCAGGCCGGGTGAGTCTCATCGATTGCACCCTTGCCCTGCGGCGTCGTGCACACGGGTAGATTCAGTCGCTCCACAAGCGCCTGCAATCTGGAGCGCGCCTTCGACAGCGTGCAGCCATGCCCAGCGAGAATCAACGGCCGTTCGGCGGCAAGCAGAATATCAAGGGCCCGATCGATCGCGGTTGGATCGCCCTGGCTGCGTAATGCAATCCCGGCACGCCAGTCGGCGGGGTCGGGCACGCTGGCTTCGGTCGTCTCGAGGAAGACGTTGAAGGGGACGTCGAGATGCACCGGGCCAACCCGACCGGACATCATCGTCGCGAATGCGTAGCGCATCATATCCGGCAGCATTTCCGGCCGGGTGGCCTGGAAGCTGCGCTTGACATATGGCCGCATGGCATTGACGAAATCGGCCTGGTAGTGATGCCCGAACTCCTGGAAAGGACCGCGATTGAACTGTTGGGTGGGAATGTTTCCAGTGATCGCCAGCATTGGGGACGAATCGAAAAACGCGCAAGCTAGGGCCATCTGAATGTTGACTGAGCCGGGCCCGCAAGAGGTGAATGTGGCAACTGGCTGCCGAGAGACGCGATAGAACGCGTCCGCCATGAAGCCAGCGATCTGTTCATTATGTGTCGAGACAGTCTTGATGCGGTCCTGACGATCGAAGGCAGCATCCATCAGGCCGACGTCGCCGTGTCCGCAAAGGCCAAGGAGGTAGGGGACGCGCTCCTTGATCAAGTATTCAAGGATGATTTCGGCGCCCTTACTCGTATTGGCTTTCACGGTCCATATCCAGTTTTCGAGCCTGTGGTCATCCCCGCGTCGTCAGATGCAAGAAGCGAGAGAGCCTCCGAGAAGATTAGATTTGGGCCTGCAACTCCGCAAACCACTAATCATCATCCCCGCCATTACAAACCCTCATGGGTTGCATGAGGCTCGTATCCATTTGCACACGATTACCTTGGATAGAAACGTTTCCTCCGCAGCTGTATGTTGCGTTCCGACGTATCGGAACATGCAACGGTTACTACGGCGAGCCGGCGTCCGCTTCAGAGAATACTTAGGTCATAGTGGACGCATTGGGAGCCGCCGCCGCATTGCCCATCGTTGCGACGCGCTCGCGCAGCCAGGTGCGAAACGTCATTATCTTCGTGACGTCCACCCGGTCCCTTGGGCAGACCAGGAAATACCCCCTGGGTCGGGTCAAGACGAGATCGAAAGGCGCGATGAGCCGACCAGTGGCAAGATCATCCCGGACATACGTCTCCTGGCCGATCGCCACACCCAATCCAGCTATGGCGCATTGATACACGACGCCGAGGTCCTCCAAGTAGAGGTTGCCGGCGGGATCCAAATTGCTATGCCCCGCGGCGGCAAGCCAATCCGGCCAGTCGCTGCGCCGGAGATTGAGATGAAGCAGCGTGGTCCGGGTGAGATCCTCAGGACGCTTGAGCTTGGCGGTCTTGAGCAGCTTCGGGCTGCATACGGGCAGCAACGCGTCGAGAAATAGCAGGTCACTCTCCAGATCCTTCCAGCGGCCGAGGCCGTATCGAATGCCGACGTCGACATTGTCACGGTCGAAGTTGACAGGATCGCTTCCAGAGACCAGACGCACCTCGATATTCGAATGCTTGATTTGGAACTCAGGCAGTAGCGGAATGAGCCAACGCACAAGCAGCGTCGTATAGCTGCGGATCGTCAGAATCGTATGCGAGCGCGCGGTAACAATCTCATCGGTTGCGCGCGCGATCTGCTCGAACGCTCCGCTGATGGAACTGACATAGGCCCGTCCGTTCCGGCTCAGTTCGATTCCCTTCGAGGTCCGTTCAAACAACCCAAAACCGAGATAATTCTCGAGCGCTTTCACCTGGCGGCTAACGGCGCCTTGGGTGACATTCATCTCCTCGGCGGCCTTCGTGAAGCTCATGTGGCGTGCTGCCGTTTCGAAGGCACGCAATGGATTGAGCGGTGGTACCCGACGCTTCGCGGCACTTCCCCCATGAGTTTTTCGCATGAGACAAGTTAGAGCATTCAATGCACCCAAACAATGGGGATGGAGAAGGACGCCGGAAGTCACATGCACGGCGGTGGATGGGGGCGGCCACTGTAGAGTGGTACCCCAACCCCAAGTGGCAAGATCGGCTCCATGTCGGAAAAGGTCGGAAGACTCGACCCACTAGGCCTCAAGAGCGAGAACCTGCTGCCGCACTGGCTCGGAGGACGGACATGAACTTGATGCTAATCCCAGCATGAGCAATGCTCATAAATTGATGGCGAAAAAATCGTTTGTGACCACCTGTCAAAGGGTAGCAAATACTGACGATGCGACATCAGATTACCAACTCTTTCACCGCAATCCGCGGATTCCGGGCGTTCCCGAACGCTGCAAAAAGGATTGTTGCACGATGATGTTGCTTGAGCACGATGCCAAGATGCTGCTCGCGCAGGACGGGGTTCCCGTTCCGGACGGCTTTCTTGCGTCTACCGCCGCGCCGGCTGCCGTTAGCGCCGAGCCCTGTATGGTAAAGGCACAGGTTCCCATCGGGGGACGCGGCAAGGCAGGCGGAATTCGACGAGCAGAGACGATCGCGGAGCAGCATCAGGCGCTCGCTCAACTACTCGGAACGACGATAAAGGGCCATACCGTTCGCGCCTGTCGGGTTGAAGAAATAGTCCAGGGGACGGAATGTTATCTGAGTTTCTCTTTGGATCCCGTGCGCGCGCGGCTGCACCTGCTTGTTTCGGCGCAAGGTGGCGTCGACATCGAAGCGCAAGCCGGGAAGAGCGCTTTGCTCGCTGCCGACGCGGCCTTCACGCTTGGCGCCGCAATCGACGCCACGCGCCGGCTCGTCGGCGGCATCGCAAGTCCGATACGAGAGACGATGATCGATGCGGCCGAGCAACTCGTCGCCGAGTTCTTCAAGTTCGAGGCGACATTGCTTGAGGTGAATCCGCTGTTCGTTCGGCGAGACGGGTCTTGGGTTGCCGGCGACGTGAAGTTTGCGGTGGACGATAACGCACTTGTCCGACAACCGCGTCTCTCCGATCTCATCAACCACCGCGCGGACGCTTATCCCGAATCGGCGCTCAAGCTGGCAAACGGTTTCGACTTCGTCGTGATAGATCCTGCCGGAGAGATCGGCCTGGTAACGACCGGCGCTGGTCTGAGCATGCAGATTCTCGACGAGATTGCGGCGCGTGGTCACAAACCCTTCAATTTCTGCGACATACGTACGGGCCAGTTGCACGGCGACCCAACGCGACTCATTCGCGCGCTGCAGTGGATCGCCGCGGGGCCATCGGTCCGTTCGGTTTTGATCAATTTCTTCGCCGGAATCACCAATTTGGGTGAAATCGCTCACCTGCTGGTCGCAGCCCGGAAGGCTGTGCCCGAGCTTAGCGCCCCGGTTACCGCGCGTCTGATCGGCAACGGTTATCACGAAGCGATTGCAGTATTTGAGGCCGCCGGTAACCCGCTGCGGATTGAGGTCGATCTAGATCGCGCTATCGCTGCGGCGCTCGCCCCGCTCGGTGGAGCATACCAATGATGGCCGCGGTGACCGACGTGATGCAACGGGTCGAACCATTCGTCAAGGCTGACGTCGCCGCGATCATCCAGGGAATCACCGGGCGTACCGGCCGCCAGCATTCGCAGCTCATGCGCGCATACGGGACACGCATCGTCGGCGGTGTCTCCCCTTATAGCGATGTCGACGAAGTAGACGGTGTGGCGATTTTCCGGAGCTGCGCCGAGGCCGTGTCGGCCACTGGCGCCAAGGCCAGCGTCGTGATGGTTCCCCCCCTAGCGGTTCTGGCTGCGATCCGCGAGGCCATCTCAGCCGGCATAAGGCTGATTGTGACGATTGCGGAAGGCATGCCGGTAGCCGACGCCGTCGTGGCGCTCGAAGAGGTCCACGCCGCCGGCGTGCGATGGATCGGACCGTCGACGCCTGGGTTAGCCATTCCCGGTGTACTCAAGCTCGGCTTTCTTCCTAACGTATCGCTTGCGCCCGGGACGCTCGGAGTTATGGCCAAGAGCGGAACGCTATCTTACGAGGTCTGCCATCGCCTGGTCGACCGCGGCTTCGGCCAGAGCCTGTGGGTCGGCGTCGGCGGCGACGCCGTCAAGGGCACGCGATTCGCCGACATCCTGCCCTTCATGCTGGCTGATCCGAAAACGCGTGGAATTGTCGTGATCGGCGAGATCGGCGGTTCCGAGGAGGAGGAACTCGCCGCTACCATGATTGCGTTGCGATGTACCAAGCCGGTTTTTGCCCTCATCGCTGGGCGGACCGCACGCGAAGGCATCATGATGGGACATGCCGGAGCTCTGATTTGGGGCAATGTCGGTACGGTAGACTCGAAGAAGGAGGCCCTTGTCGGTGCCGGCGCCCAGGTTTTCACGCGCATCCAGGAACTGGTCGACGCCGTGACAACCGGACTGGAACCCAAAGCGGGAGAAAATACGTGCTGCTGACCTTGTCGGAGGAACAACATCGGTTCGTGCACACCGTCCGGGACCTCACACAAAAGGAGTTCAAGGGTCGAGCTCTCAAGTATATGGATGGCACTTTTCCTTGGGAGAACATGCGGCAGCTCGCCAAGCTCGGCGTGCTCGGCATGGCGGTGCCGGAGGAATATGGCGGTCTGGGACTTCCCGTCCTCGATACCGCACTCGTGCTCGAGGAAATCGCGAAGGGCTGCTACGTCACCGCCATGGCAGTGCTCGGCGAAGTCGGCACCCAGACGCGCATCATCGCCACGTACGCGCCGGAACACATTAAGCGCCGCATACTTCCTGCAGTGTGCAGCGGCGAGTGTATCTTGGCTATCTGCATGACCGAGCCTGATGCCGGCACGGACGTAGCGAATTATCGGACAAACGCCGACATCTGCGATGATCGGATTCGTCTCAATGGCGTCAAGACCCTGATCAGTCGCGCCGAAGAGGCAGGCATGTTCGTCGTCTTTGCGCGGATCAACAAGCGACCGGGACGGGAAGGCATCGGGTGTATTTTGGTCGAGAAGGGAACCCCGGGCTTGGCGGTGACCGGGAAGTACCACACGATGGGAGGTGAATTTCTCTGCGAGGTGCGCTTTGAGAATTGTGAACTGCCACTCGAGAACCTGGTCGTCAGAGAGGATGGCTTTCGACGCCTGCTCAACGCATTCAACACCCAGCGTTGCCTGAATCCCAGCATTTCGCTAGGCCTCGCGGAGGCCGCACTCGACGAATCGGTCCGCTATATGCGAGAGCGCAAAGCGTTCGGCCGGCCGATCGGCGAATTTCAGGGCATGCGCTGGAAGCTCGCCGACATGTACAAGGATATTGAGGCTGGCAGGGGTCTGCTCTATCGAGCCTGTGTTTCCGCTGATCCATTTCCGGATCCACTGCTCGCCGCGGCTGCGAAGGTGTTTTGCAACGAAATGGCGCTCCGTGTGACCAGCGAAGCCGTTCAGGTCCACGGTGGCTACGGTTTCACGGACGAGTATCCGGTCTCGCGGTTCTATCGGAGCGCCCGCTATGGCACGCTCGGTGGAGGCACCTCGGAGACGCTGCGTGACCTGATCGGCAAACGCCTGATGGCCGGCATTGATCCGGTGGAGCGAGCATCCAGCATGTGCACTCATTTGGGGTAGTCGGTAGGCATGGGCAGGGTCCGATCCCGGACCCGGAACGGCAGGACATGACAATAGGCGATCGCTCCGATTGGCTCGGCCTTGGTGGCCGGGTTTGCGTGGTGACCGGTGCCGGAAGCGGTATCGGCAGCGCCATCGCTGAGGGCTTCGCGCGGGCTGGCGCCAAAGTCGCCTTGCTCGACCGCGACCGCGCGGCAAACGAGCGAGCTGCGGCCGTGTTACACGCAAAGGCCGGTCACGTGCTGCCGCTGGAGTGCGATGTCTCCGATCCGGGCAGCGTCGTGGCGGCCGCCGCCGAAATCTTACGGTCGATCGGGCCCTGCGACGTGCTGGTGAATAATGCCGGCTTCCTAAAGCCAGGCCCCTTGGCCTCGCTGCCGCTCTCGGAATGGAACACGATGCTGGCGGTCAATCTGACCGGGTATTTCATCTGCGCGCAGGTGTTCGGCCGGCAGATGTTCGACCGCCGCAGCGGCAGTATCGTGCACGTTGCCTCGATTGCGGCGCGCCAACCTCAGGGGTTCAGCGGTGCGTACAGCGTTGGCAAGGCCGGGATTGTGATGCTGTCCCGACAACTCGCGCTCGAATGGGGACCGCACGGCGTCCGTAGCAATGTTGTCAGCCCGGGCCTGATCAGGACGCCGCTGAGTGAAAAATTTTACGAGCAGCAAGATATCGCGGAGCGCCGCGCCGCGATCGTGCCGACACGACGGATCGGTGTGCCCCGTGACATCGCCGATGTCGTCCTATTCCTCGCTTGCGATCGCGCCCGCTACGTGAACGGTGACGAGGTCACCGTGGATGGTGGATTTTCGCTGGCGCTGATGGGTCAAATCCCGCGGCCCGGCTACGAGGACGGGCAGTAATCAAAGACGGAATTTCGTCATCAATCATCACGTCGATCCTGAGGCAGTAGCCCGGCAACTTGGTGTGCTACATGAATTCGAAGTGGTCACCCGCGACCTGCCTAGCTGGGTCGAGGGTTTGCCGGCGTTGGGCCTATCGCATCCGCTTGAAGATGCGAGCCCAGCGCGCCTTGCCATCGAACAAGAGAGCGAGCGCATACTTTCCGCACGCGGTCGCGAACCTTCCTGCGCGGACGGTTAGGATGCCTTCAC
>JBKQQE010000101.1:0-7977 GCA_052326245.1 Xanthobacteraceae bacterium
GCGCGCCGACATGGACGCGCTGCCGATCCATGAAGAGACGGGCCTGCCGTACCAGTCGAAGCATCCCGGCAAGATGCACGCCTGCGGCCACGACGGCCACACCGCGATGCTGCTCGGCGCGGCGCGCTATCTCGCGGAAACCCGGAATTTCGCCGGCGACGCCGTGGTGATCTTCCAGCCGGCGGAAGAGGGCGGTGCCGGTGCCGCGGCCATGATCAAGGATGGCCTGATGGACCGCTTCGCCATCGACCAGGTCTACGGCATGCACAACACGCCGGGCCTTCCGGTCGGCTCGTTCGCGATCCGCCCGGGCTCGATGATGGCGTCGATGGATCAGCTCAAGATCTCCATCGAGGGCAAGGGCGCGCACGCTGCGATGCCGCACAAGGGCGTGGACTCGCTGTTGGCGGGCGCCCAGCTCGTCACGGCGCTACAGACCATCGTCTCGCGCAGCGTCGACCCGCTGGAATCCGCGGTGATTTCCATCTGCAGCTTTCACGCCGGTCACACCACCAACGTGATCCCGCAGACCGCGGAGCTGCTCGGCACCATCCGCCTGCTGAAGCCCGAGATCCGCGATCTGGTACAGCGCCGGATTCAGGAGGTGGTCGCGGGCGTGGCCCAGCTGACCGGCGCGCGCATCAATCTCGAATACATGCGCGGCTATCCGGTGCTGGTCAATCACGCCGCGGAAACCGAGGTCGCGACGCGGGTGGCCTCGGAGATCGCGGGGGCCGGCAATGTGGTGGCCAACGCCAGGCCGATCATGGCCGCCGAGGACTTCGCCTATATGCTCGAGGCCCGTCCCGGCGCGTTCATCTTCGTCGGCAATGGCGATACCGCCGAGCTGCACCATCCGTCCTACAATTTCACCGATGACGCCATCATCTATGGCACCTCGTACTGGATCAGGCTGGTCGAGGGAACGCTGGCGGCCTAGGCGCGGGGCATCAGGGATCTCGGCCGCCCGCTGCCCGGAGCCGGATCGGGGCGTCTGCAACGGCGTCCTGCGGTCGGCGCGGCGCCGACCCTCTTTCGTTCCTCGCCGGGTCCAAATATGGTTCCGCGCGACTTCAGACCCATTGGACCGGCGCGCCGGTTCAGACGGCAGGATGCAACGGAATGAACTTGAAATTTGAGATCCAGCCCGCGGCGAAACCGACCCCGGACAAGGATCGCGCCGCCAGGCTCGTCGATCCCGGTTTCGGCCGGGTTTTCACCGATCACATGGCGATCGTCCGCTACGACAAGGCGATCGGCTGGCACGGGGCGCGTATCGAGGCGCGCGCCAACTTCTCGCTCGATCCGGCCACGGCGGTGCTGCACTACGCCCAGGAAATCTTCGAGGGGCTGAAGGCCTACAAGAGCGACGATGGCGGCGTGAATCTGTTCCGCCCGGACGCCAATGCCCGGCGCTTCAGGAATTCGGCGGAGCGCATGGCCATGGCGCCGCTGCCCGAATCGGTGTTCATCGAGGCCGTCGAGCAGATCATCCGCATCGACCGCGCCTGGATACCGGGCGGCGAGGGCAGCCTGTATCTTCGCCCGTTCATGATCGCGAACGAGGTCTTCCTCGGCGTGAAGCCTTCGGCCGAATATCTCTTCGCCGTCATCGCCTCGCCGGTCGGCTCCTATTTCAAGGGCGGCCCGGCGCCCGTCTCGATCTGGGTGTCGCAGAACTATACGCGCGCCGCGGTCGGCGGCACCGGCGCCGTGAAATGCGGCGGCAACTACGCCGCCAGCCTGCGCGCCCAGGCCGAAGCGATCGACCATGGCTGCGATCAGGTGGTGTTCCTCGACGCGCTGGAACGCCGCTATGTCGAGGAGCTCGGCGGAATGAACGTCTTCTTCGTGTTCGACGACGGCTCGCTGCTGACGCCGCCGCTCGGCACCATCTTGCCGGGTATCACCCGCGATTCCATCATCGCGCTCGCCGGGGATGCCGGAACGCGGGTGCGCGAGGAGCCCTACACGATCGATCAATGGCGCACGGATGCCGCCAGCGGCAAGCTGAAGGAGGCCTTCGCGTGCGGCACGGCGGCGGTGATCTCGCCGATCGGCAAGGTGCGTTCGACCAGCGGCGATTTTGTCATCAACGGCGGCGAAGCCGGCCCGGTCGCGATGTCGCTGCGCAAGAAGCTCGTCGATATCCAGCACGGCCGCGCGCCCGACCCGCACCAATGGGTCAGGAAGGTGCTGTGATCGCCGGATCAACCTGCGCTTCATGTCACGATGCGCGGCCGTGACGAGAGAGAAACGGCAGCGCTAGTTTAAGGTCCGCGACGAAGCGCGCGTATTCGCGCGCCCTGGCGTCGGCATCCGGCAGCCGAAGCAGATAGGACGGATGCACGGTGATGAGCGCCCTGGCGTCGCCATCGAGGTCGAGGAGGCGGCCGCGGGTCTTGTTGATGGTGGTCGTCCTGCCGAGCACGCTCTGCGCGGCGGTTGCCCCCAGCGCCACCACCAGCGCGGGGCGCACCGCCGCCCGCTCGCTCTGATACCACGGACGGCAGGCGTTGATCTCTGCGGTGTTCGGCTTCTGATGCAGCCGGATCTTGCCGCGCGGCACGAATTTGAAATGCTTGACGGCGTTGGTGACGTAGACCTGGTCGCGACCGACGCCGGCGTCCTGAAGCGCGCGGTCGAGCACCTGTCCTGCCGGCCCGACGAACGGCTTTCCCGTGATGTCTTCCTTGTCGCCTGGTTGCTCGCCGACGAGCATGATGGGGGCATGGGCGGGACCCTCGCCGAATACGATCTGGGTCGCGTCTTTCCAGAGCGGACAGGCCCGGCAGGCGCGGGCCTCGTGGCGGAGGTGGTCGAGGGTCTCGGTCGCGGGTGATGCCTGCATGGGGGACCGGTGGTTTGCCTCGTGGACGGCACAGGATGCATCGGACCGGAAGCGGCGGCCAGGCCTTTCTTTTAATTTATTGTTTTAACTTGGCTATTTCGAATTTTTCCGGCGTGATTGACTCTGCCTCGTCGACAGACTTTAATAGAACATAACATGAACAAACGAGAGGGACCTACGCCCATTGGGGCGCTGACCTTTTCGGATCGGATCGGCGTATGAGCAGTGCGCGTGCGGGCACCCTGACGAGATTGCGGGGGGCGATCGAGCGTCTGGAAGGCGCAGGGATCCCCCATGCGGCCGAGCGGGTGACGCTTGGCCATGGCGCCGCCGACGCGGTGCTGCAGGGCGGTCTGGCGCGCGGCGCGGTGCATGAGGTGTTTGCGGCGGAGGGCCGCGACGCGGCCGCGGCCACCGGTTTCGCGGCCGGCTTGTCCTGGCGCGGCGCGATGCGCCGGCCGCTCTTCTGGGTGGGGCAGGATTTCGTCGCGCGTGAATCCGGCGCGCTGTCGATGCGCGGTTTCGCCGAACTCGGGTTTGATCCCCGGCGGATCGTGATGGTGCGGGCGGCGGATGCCGAGATGGCGCTGCGGGTGACGGCGGATGCGCTGGCCTGCGCGGCGCTCGGCGCCGTGGTGCTCGATCTCTGGGGCAGCGCGCACCAGCTCGATCTCTCCGTCAGCCGCAAGCTGACCCTGGCGGCGCAAACCTCCGGCGTGACCTGCGTGGTGCTGCGCACGGCGGCGGCGCCGTCGGCCAGCACGGCCGAGACCCGCTGGATCGCGCGCAGCGCGCCATCGTCCCCGGGGCCGGCCTGGGGCGCATGGGGAGCGCCGGTGATCAAGGCCCAGCTCGTCCGCAATCGTCATGGCCAGACCGGCCAGTGGATCATGGAATGGAATTGTCATGAGTGTCTTTTCCGTGAACCGGCGCCGCATCCTCTGCTTGCGGCTGCCGCGGCTTCCGACCGACCGCCTCAGGCGCCAGCTTTCGCAAGCTCCCGATCAGCCGCCGCGCGCCAGCGCCGCGCCGGCTGATCCGGCTGATTCTCCCTTTGATTCCCCTTGGGTGGTGGTGGGAAAGCAGAACAACGCCCTGCGGATCACCGCGCTCGACGATGCCGCGGCGGCGATCGGGCTCGCGATCGGATTGCCGCTGGCCAATGCCCGCGCGATCTGCCCCCATGTGCAGGTGTTCGATGCGGACGAGGCCGCCGACCGGCGCGCGCTGGAGGCGATCGCCGACTGGTGCGACCGCTTCACGCCGCTGGTGGCGCTGGCGCTGCCTGACGGCCTGTTGCTGGACGTGTCGGGCTGCGCGCATCTGTTCGGCGGCGAGGCGGCGATGATACGAACCCTGCGCGCGGCGCTGCATCGGCAAGGCTTCACGGTCCATGCCGCGATCGCGGGGACCGCGCTTTGCGCCCGCACGGTGGCGATGATGGCGTGCGAATGCGTGGTCCCCGACGGCAGCGAGGCCGCGGCCGTCCGCCGTTTGCCGGTCGCCGCCCTCGGGGCGGACCAGGCGATCACGCGCGGACTGCGCCGCGCCGGCCTCAAGACCATCGGCGACGTCGCCGCGCGGCCGCCCCATGAAATCACCGCGCGGTTCGGCGCCGCCTTCACCACGCTGCTGCAGCAGGCCATGGGGCAGGGCGACGCGCCGATTTCGCCGCGCCGGCCGCCGCCCGACTTCATGGCGGAGAAGCGGTTTGCCGAGCCGGTCGGCTCCGACCTTGCCATCGTGACGGCATTGGACTCGCTCGCCGATCGGCTGGTGGCGATCATGGAACGCCACGGCAAGGGCGCGCGGCGCCTGGAGGCCAGTTTCTTCCGCACCGACGGCGCCGTGCGGGTGATCGCGGTCGCCGCGGGGCAGGCGGTGACGCAAACCAAGACCGTGCAGCGGCTGTTTCGCGAGCGGCTGGACGCGCTCGCCGATCCGCTCGATCCCGGTTTCGGCTTCGACCTGATCCGGCTCGCCGCAAGCCACGTCCAGCCCGTGACCCATGACCAGCGCGATCTCGACAGCCATGGCCATGACGCCGAGGAGCTGGCGGCGCTGATCGACCGCATCGCGGCCCGGATCGGCGGCCGGCGCATTGTCGTCCATCTGCCCCAGGACACCCATATCCCCGAGCGCGCGGAGATCGCGGTCGCGGCCCAGCACCAGCTCGCGGTGGCCGCCCAGGCGGTGTGGGCGCCGCGCGTCGAGACCGAGCCGCCGCTGCGGCCCCTGCGTCTGCTGGAGCCGCCGGAACCGATCCAGGTCATCGCCGAGGTCCCGGACGGTCCGCCCGCGCAGTTCAAATGGCGCCGCGCGATCCATGCGGTGGCGCGCGCGGAAGGTCCCGAACGCATCGCGATGGAATGGTGGCGAAGCCACGGCAAGGCGCTGACGCGGGACTACTTTCGCGTCGAGGACGAGGCCGGCCTGCGGTTCTGGCTTTACCGCGACGGCCTTTACGGTCCCGAGACCGCGACCGAGGACGGCGAACCGGCGCTGCCCAACTGGTTCATGCACGGGTTGTTCGCATGAGTGCCTATGCCGAAATCGGCATCGCCACGAATTTTTCGTTTCTGCGCGGCGGCTCGCATCCGCAGGACTACGTGCATCAGGCAGCCGAATTGCGGCTGGCCGCGATCGGCCTTGCCGACCGCAACACGCTGGCCGGCGTGGTGCGGGCCTATAGTGAGCTCGACAATCCCGAGCTGTCCCACAAGCCGAAACTTCTGGTCGGCGCCCGTCTCGTCTTCATCGACGGCACGCCGGATATCCTGGCCTATCCGCGCGATCGCGCCGCCTATGGCCGGCTCTGCCGGTTGCTGAGCCGCGGCAAGCTCGCCGCCGAGAAGGGCGATTGCCGGCTGACGCTGGCCGATCTTCTGGATTTCGCCGACGGGCAGCTGCTGGTGCTCGCGCTTCCCCATCGCTTCGACGCGGCGGAAGCGCTGAAGGTCCTCACGTCGTTGCAGCACGGCGGCGCCGCGGGCCTCTGGCTCGCCGCCAGCCTGCTCTATCGCGGCGACGACCGGCGGCGGCTGGCGCGGCTGCAACGGATCGCGGCGACCGCCGGCGTGCCGCTGCTCGCGACCAACGAGGTCCTGTATCACCATCCCGCGCGCCGCCCGCTGCAGGACATCCTGACCTGCATCCGGGAGAAGACGACGATCGAGAATATCGGCCGGCGGCTCGAGGCCAATGCCGAGCGGCACCTGAAGCCCGCGGCGGAAATGGCGCGGCTGTTTCGCGATCATCCGGAGGCGATCGCGGAAACCCTGCGCTTCGCCGACCGCGTGAGCTTCTCGCTCGATCAGCTCAAATACCAGTATCCCGACGAGCCGGTGCCGCCGGGAAGGACGGCGCAGCAGCATCTGGAAGACCTCACCTGGGAGGGAGCGGAGAAACATTACCCGCACGGGCTCGATCAGAAAACCCGCGATCTCCTGAACAAGGAGCTCGCGCTGATCGAGAAGCTCGGCTACGCCCACTACTTCCTCACGGTGCACGACATCGTGCGCTATGCGCGGACGCAGCACATCCTGTGCCAGGGCAGGGGTTCCGCGGCCAATTCGGCGGTGTGCTACGTGCTCGGCGTGACCTCGGTCGATCCGAGCAAGTCGGAAGTCTTGTTCGAACGGTTTTTGTCCGAGGAGCGGCGCGAGCCGCCGGACATCGACGTCGACTTCGAGCATTCGCGCCGCGAAGAGGTGATGCAGTATATCTATCGCCGCTACGGCCGCCACCGCGCGGCGATCGTCGCGACCATGATTCACTACCGTCCGCGCAGCGCCATCCGCGACATCGGCAAGGCGCTCGGCCTGACCGAGGACGTCACCGCGGCGCTCGCCGATACCGTGTGGGGCAGCTGGGGCGAGGGCCTGGACGAGATGCAGATCCGGCAGGCGGGCCTCGACCCCGCCAACCCGATGATCAGGCGCGCGGTCGATTTCGCCTCCGAACTGATCACGTTTCCGCGGCATCTGTCCCAGCATGTCGGCGGCTTCGTGCTGACCCAGGACCGGCTCGACGAATTCGTGCCGATCGGCAACGCCGCGATGGACGACCGCACCTTCATCGAATGGGACAAGGACGATATCGACACCCTGCGCATGATGAAGGTCGACGTGCTGGCGCTCGGCATGCTGACCTGCATCCGCAAGTCGCTCGACCTGGTCGCCGGCCACAAGGGCGAGCGTTTCGAGCTGGCCACGATCCCCTCCGAGAAGCCGGAGGTCTACGCCATGCTGTCGCGGGGCGAGTCGCTCGGCGTGTTCCAGGTCGAAAGCCGCGCCCAGATGAACATGCTGCCGCGCCTCAAGCCGCAGCAGTTCTACGATCTCGTCATCGAGGTCGCCATCGTGCGGCCGGGGCCGATCCAGGGCGACATGATGCATCCCTATCTGCGGCGGCGAAACGGGATCGACCCGGTCGCGTATCCGTCGCCGGCGCCGGAGCATGGCGAGCAGGACGAACTCAGGAAGGTGCTGAGCCGCACCCTCGGCGTTCCGCTGTTCCAGGAGCAGGCGATGCAGCTCGCCATCGTGGCGGCGAAATTCACGCCCAGCGAGGCCAACCAGCTGCGCCGCTCCATGGCGACGTTCCGCAACATGGGGGACCTCGGAAAATTCCGCGACCGCATGGTCGGCAACATGGTGGCGCGCGGCTATCCGCGGGACTTCTCTGAGCGCTGCTTCAAGCAGATCGAGGGCTTCGGCACCTATGGCTTCCCCGAAAGCCATGCCGCCAGCTTTGCCCAGCTGGTCTATGCCTCGTCATGGCTCAAGCATTTTCATCCCGACGCGTTCGCCTGCGGCCTGCTGAATTCGCAGCCGATGGGTTTCTATGCGCCGGCGCAGATCGTCGGCGACGCGCGCCATAACGGCGTCGAGGTGCGCGAGATCGACGTGGCCTTCAGCTTTGGCCAGAACACGCTCGAAGAACAAAGCGGGCGATATCACGCGTTGCGGCTCGGTTTTCGCCAGATCGACGGCTTCCGAACCCGCGATCCGGATGACGAGGCAACATGGTCCGAAGACGACTGGGATCAGCGCATCGTCGCGGCCCGCGCGCGCGGGCCTTTCCGCTCGCTGGAGGATTTCGCGCGCGACACCGCGCTGCCGAAG
>JBKQQE010000102.1:0-12154 GCA_052326245.1 Xanthobacteraceae bacterium
CGCACAAAGCTATTCCGAGCAACTGGCCGCCGCCGGCCATGCGGCCTCGGGCGGGGCGATCGATCCGGTGGTGTTTCGCCTGGCGATTTTCGCTCTCGCCATCTTCGTGGGCTATTATGTGGTTTGGTCGGTGACGCCGGCGCTGCATACGCCGCTGATGTCGGTCACCAACGCGATCTCGTCGGTCATCGTGGTCGGCGCCCTGCTCGCGGTGGGGGTGGCGCTGGTCGGCGACGGCGAGGCCTCGATGTGGGCGCGCGGTTTTGGGTTCGTGGCGCTGATCTTCGCGTCGATCAACATCTTCGGCGGCTTCCTGGTCACGCAGCGCATGCTGGCGATGTACAAGAAGAAGCAGAAGTGAACGGGGTGCTGCGATGAACGCCAATCTTTCCGCGCTGCTCTACCTCGTCGCCGGCGTCCTGTTCATCCTGTCGCTGCGCGGGCTGTCCAGCCCGGCCACCAGCCGGCAGGGCAACTTCCTCGGCATGACCGGCATGGCGATCGCCATCGTCACCACGCTGGCGGCGCATCCGCCCGCCGGCGGCATCGGCTGGCTGCTGGTCGTGGTCGGCATCGCCATCGGCGGCAGCATCGGCGCGGTGATCGCCCGCCGGGTGCCGATGACCTCGATGCCCGAACTGGTCGCGGCGTTCCACTCCCTGGTCGGCATGGCCGCGGTGCTGGTGGCGGCGGCGGCGTTCTACGCGCCGGGCGCCTTCGACATCGGCGAGCGCGGCCACATCCACGGCTCCAGCCTGATCGAGATGTCGCTCGGGGTGGCGATCGGCGCGCTGACCTTCACCGGCTCGGTGATCGCGTTCCTGAAGCTGAGCGGCCGCATGAGCGGCAAGCCGATCATCCTGCCGGCGCGCCACATCGTCAACATCGTGCTCGGGCTGGCGCTGATCTTCTTCATCTACGGACTGGTGACCTCGCAGGGCCAGCTCGACTTCTGGCTGATCACCATCATCGCGCTGGTGCTCGGCGCGCTGCTGATCGTGCCGATCGGCGGCGCCGACATGCCGGTCGTGATCTCGATGCTGAACTCGTATTCGGGCTGGGCCGCGGCCGGCATCGGCTTCACGCTGGGCAACTCGGCGCTGATCATCACCGGCGCGCTGGTCGGCTCCTCCGGCGCGATCCTGTCCTACATCATGTGCCACGCCATGAACCGCTCCTTCATCTCGGTGATCCTGGGCGGGTTCGGCGGCGAGACGGCCGCGGCCGGCGCCGCCGGCGGCGAAGCCAAGCCGGTCAAGCTCGGCTCGGCGGACGACGCCGCCTTCATCATGAAGAACGCGCAGAAGGTGATCATCGTGCCGGGCTACGGCATGGCGGTGGCGCAGGCCCAGCACGCGCTGCGCGAGATGGCCGACAAGCTGAAAAAAGAAGGCGTCGAGGTGAAATACGCCATCCATCCGGTGGCGGGCCGCATGCCGGGACACATGAACGTGCTGCTGGCGGAAGCCAACGTGCCCTATGACGAGGTGTTCGAGCTCGAGGACATCAATTCCGAATTCGCCCAGGCCGACGTCGCCTTCGTGATCGGCGCCAACGACGTCACCAACCCGGCGGCGGAGGACGACAAGACCTCGCCGATCTACGGCATGCCGGTGCTGCAGGTCTGGAAGGCCGGCACCGTGATGTTCATCAAGCGCTCGCTGGCGTCGGGCTATGCGGGGATCGACAACCCGCTGTTCTACCGCGACAACACCATGATGCTGCTCGGCGACGCCAAGAAGGTCACGGAGAGCATCGTCAAGGCGATGTGATCGTCGGCGAGGCGGCATCGATGCTGCCGCCGGAGGCGGGGGGAGGCCGGATTCCGGGTAGTCGAAGTTCGCACGAGAGGTTGCCGCGATGGATCGCGAACTTCGAAAAGCGGCACTGGCGTGAGCGCACACGGCCCGCGATCGTCGTGGCTGTTTCCGCTGCTGGCGGTGCTGTTGTTCGGCGCGAGCACCGCCTTCGGCCTGTCCTCCTGGCCCGGCGCCGCAGGCGTCGCCTACGCCGCCGTGCTGCTGGCGATCCTGTTCGGCACGGTGTTCGCGGCCGTGCACCATGCCGAGGTGATCGCCGCGCGGATCGGCGAGCCGTTCGGCACGCTGCTGCTGACGCTGTCGGTGACGATCATCGAGGTGGCGCTGATCGCGACCCTGATGCTCGGCGACAACCCCAATCCGACGCTGGCGCGCGACACCGTCTTCGCCGTGGTGATGATCGTCTGCAACGGCCTGGTCGGGGTGTGCATGCTGGCCGGCGGGCTGCGGTTTCGCGAGCAGGAGTTCCGCGTCTCCGGCGCCAGCCTCTACCTCTGCGTCCTCGTCGTCCTCGCCACCATCACGCTGGTGCTGCCGAACTACACCCGCACCACCCCGGGGCCGCTCTATTCCGAGGCCCAGCTCGCCTTCGTCAGCGTCGTCACCATCGTGCTCTATGCCGTGTTCCTCTACACCCAGACCGTCAGGCATCGGGACTACTTCATCGCCGGGCGCGGCGATGACGGCGCCGCCGCGGCGCCGGCCTCGAACCGGTTGCGGCTTGTCAGTTTCATTCTGCTGCTGGTCTGCCTGCTCGCCGTGGTGCTGCTGGCCAAGAAATTCTCGATCGTGGTCAAGGCTGCTGCCGCCCTGATCGGAGCGCCGCCGGCCTTCGCCGGCCTGCTGGTGGCGCTGTTGATCCTGCTGCCGGAGAGCGTGGCCGCGGTCGCGGCGGCGCGGGCCAACGATCTGCAGAAGAGCATCAATCTGGCGCTGGGCTCGTCGCTGGCGACCATCGGCCTGACGGTTCCGGCGGTCGCCGTCACCACTGTCGTGCTGCACAAGCCGCTGGTGCTGGGGCTCGGCGCCGAGGAGACCGTGCTGCTGGTGATGACGGTCCTGATCAGCATGCTGACATTCGGCACCGGACGGACCAACGTGCTTTTCGGCCTCGTGCATGCGGTGGTATTCGCGGTATATGTGTTCCTGGTATTCGCGCCGTAACAATTGAGCCGTAGCCTTGTGGCAAACGAGCCTTGGCGAAGCGGCCCTTTAACGAAATGGGTCTTTGATGAGATAGGCTTGGGAACGCGTGGCCGGGCGCGGCGGGCGCATCACGATTGCTCTATCGCCCATAAATCGGCCCTAAAGTTCCCGCATCTACCCGCAGGAGCGGGCACAAGGTGGCTGATGCTGAAATACGCCTCTAAATTCTTCCTGGAGATATTGCCGTCGGTGGTGGCGACGGTGGTCGGCGCCTACATCGTCAATCACTACATCGCCCCCCATGGCTACTATGGCTACGGCGAGCCACCCCGCGCCGCCGTCTCGCATGTCGATTCGCCGCAGCCGGCCAAGGGCGCCACGGCCGACCTGACGCCGGCCCCCGTCGCGACGCCGGCGCACGACCCCAAGCCCGCCAAGGGGGCTGACAAGGCGCCCGCCAGGGCGCCGACCGACAAGGCGCAAAATGACAAGGCGCCCGGGGCGGCCAAGGACGCCATCAAGGAAATCATCAAGGAAACCGCCAAGCCTGAACCCGAGCCCCGCCGCTTCGTGACCCGCGACAGGGCGGCCGACAAGGTGCCGCCGCCGGCACCGGCGGAAACCGCCTCGATCCCGCCCGCCATCGTGACCGCCCCGGCGGTGCCCGAAGACCATCCGGATGCCGCGGAACTGGCACGGGCAGCCTTGGACCGGCTGCGGACGGCGGATCCGGCGGCCCGGCCGGCCGACGCGCCTTCGTCTGCCGTCGTCGTTCACGAGGCGCCGCACGATCCGGTCAGGGACCACGTCAACGTGGTCACGGCGGTGCCGCCGCCGGCCGAGGCGCGCCCCGCCGCCCCGCCGCTGCCGCCCCCGGTATCGGTGGCCGCGCCCGCGGATCGACCCGGCCTCGCCAACGCCTCCGCACCGGATGCGCCGCCGCATGCCTTCCCGCACACCGCCGACGCCGATCGCATGGTCCCGCCGGCCGATATCCCGGGTGCGGCCCCGGTCGACCTGCAGCCGGCGCCGCCCAAGAAGAAATCGGTCGCCGAGGATATGCTGTCGGCGGCGCGCTCGGTGTTCCAGTCGGTGGTGTCGCAGCAGAATTGAGCCGGCTCACCCGCGCGGCGTCAGGCGCACAAAAAAGCGCGGACCCCGGGGCCCGCGCCGGGCGTCAAATCTCTGGTTAAGAACAGCGGCGATCAGCGCGGTCCGCGCGGACCCGCGCCGGCGGCAGCACCGCCAGGACCACCGCGTCCACCGCGCTCGGCGCCGCCCGGACCCGCGCCGAAAGCCGGCTTCGGCTTCATCGGCAACAGCCCTTCGCGCTGCAGCTTCTTGCGCGCCAGCTTGCGGGCGCGACGAACGGCTTCCGCCTTCTCGCGGGCCTTCTTTTCTGACGGCTTTTCGTAGTGGCCGCGGAGCTTCATCTCGCGGAAAATGCCCTCGCGCTGCATCTTCTTCTTCAGCGCCTTGAGGGCCTGGTCGACATTGTTATCGCGAACGAGAACCTGCACGCGGCATCCTTTTGGCTGTTCGATTGATAAATTAGGAAGATCGCAAAGGCCGGCTCGGGCCACGCCTTTGCATCAAGGGCGCGGACATACCAGATCGGAACGGGAATGTCCACCTCGCGGGCGCGGTTTTAACCACGTCGCCGCGGTCCGGAACCCGGACTTCGTCCGGCGGAGCCTGTCGATCAGGTGGGATCGCGCTGCCCCGGCGGCAGCGGGACCCGAACCTCGGTGACGTGGCCCATCTTGCGACCGGGTCGCGCCTCGCTCTTGCCGTAGAGATGCACGGTGGCGCCGGGAATTGTCAGCCATTTCTCGTAGCCGAACACGTCGTCGCCGATCAGGTTGGTCATGGTGACCTCGCCGTAGCGAACTGCATGGGCCAGCGGCCAGCCGGAGATCGCCCGAATGTGCTGTTCGAACTGGGAGACCGATGCGCCGTCCAGCGTCCAGTGGCCGGAATTGTGCACCCGCGGCGCGATTTCGTTGACCAGCAGGCTGTGGCCCGAGGCGCCGGCGAGCGCGAACATTTCAACCGCCAGCACCCCGACATAGCCGAGCGCCTCGGCGATCCGGGTGGCGATGCCGCGGGCCTCGTCGGCCAGGCTTGCGGGAATCCGCGCCGGCACCCGCGAATGATGCAGAATGTGGTCGCGGTGGTCGTTCTCGGTGACGTCGAAACACGCGACCTGGCCATCGGCGCCGCGCGCCGCGATCACCGAGACCTCGCGCTCGAACGCAATGAAGGCTTCCAGGATCGCGGATGGGTCGCCGAGGGCGTGCCAGACGGCTGCCAGGTCGTCGCCCTCGCGGATGATCGTCTGGCCCTTGCCGTCATAGCCGAAGCGGCGGGTTTTCAGCACCGCCGGCAGGCCCAGGCGATCGACGGCGGCCTGAAGCGTCGACACCGAGGAGACGTCGGCGTAGGGGGCGGTGGCGATGCCGAGCCGGGTGATGAAGTTCTTTTCCGCGAGCCGGTCCTGGGTGGTTTCCAGCACGCCGGGATCGGGCAGCACCGGGCGGCGCGCGGCGAGCAGCATCGCGGTCGTCGCCGGCACGTTCTCGAACTCGTAGGTGACGGCGTCGACCCGCGCCGCGAACTGCTCGAGCGCCGCGACGTCGGTATAGTCGGCGCAGGTCGCCTCGCGGACCACGTCGAATGCGGGCGAATCCGCCTCCGGCGAGAACACATGGGCCTTCAGGCCGAGCCGGGCGGCCGCCAGCGCCAGCATGCGGCCTAGTTGCCCGCCGCCGAGAATGCCGATGGTGTCGCCGGGCTGCAACTTCACCAGACGGGGTGAGGTCACGCCGGGCCCTCCGGTCGTTCGGCGACCGAGTCGGTCTGCGACTTGCGCCAGGCCGCGAGCCGGTTGGCCAGGGCGGAATCGTGCAGCGCCAGCACGCTGGCCGCGAGCAGGGCGGCGTTGATCGCGCCGGCCTTGCCGATCGCCAGCGTCCCCACGGGAATGCCCGCCGGCATCTGGACGATCGAATACAGCGAGTCCAGCCCCGACAGCGCCCGCGACTCCACCGGCACGCCGAACACCGGAAGCTCGGTCAGCGACGCGGTCATCCCGGGCAGGTGGGCGGCGCCGCCGGCGCCGGCGATGATGACCTGGAAACCGGCCGCCTTGGCGCCCTTGGCGAAGGCGTAGAGGCGCTCGGGCGTGCGGTGCGCGGAGACGATCCGTGCCTCGTGGGCGACGCCGAGCGCCGTCAGGGTCTCCGCCGCATGGCGCATCACCTCCCAGTCGGACTGGCTTCCCATGATAATGGCAACGGTGGCGGTCATGCGGTTGCGTCTTTGCGGATTCATGCGGGGTGAAGGGTCGTGATTGACGGGGTCGTTCACAGCCCGGCGTGACGGCCCGCCCTCAGGATAAGAGCCGGGCGCGGCTTTGGCGAGGGTTGCCGACGCTAGCATTAGCCGGGACCCTGGATAAACCATCGGGACACCACTACCCTGTCCCGGTGAATCACGGCAACATGTTTGGTGATTGCCAGATTGAAAAACGTGCCGAAATCCCGACCCAAATCCAGGCTCAAGGCCGCTTCCGGCGGGCCCGCGGCGGCCAAGCTGCGCCCGCCCTCCGGCCGCGCCGGCGCGCGGGACGGCGGCAAGCCGGCGCGGAAGGCGGCGTCGCGGCCGGAGGGCGCGCCGCGAAGCCCCGCGGCCGAGATCCGGCGGCTGACTGCGGAGCTGGCGAAGGCGCGCGGGAGGATCCGCGAACTCGAGAGCCTGGCGGAGACCGACGCCCTGCTCGGCATCCTGAACCGGCGCGGCTTCGAGCGCGGATTGAAGCGGGGGATCGCCTATATCCAGCGCTACCGTGGCACGGGCGCGGTGCTCGCGCTCGACGTCGACCGCCTCAAGCGCGTCAACGACGAATGCGGTCACGCCGCCGGTGACGCGCTGCTGAAGGCGATCGCCGGCTTCCTGCAACGGCAGACCCGGGCGTCCGACCTGGTCGGGCGGCTGGGCGGCGACGAATTCGCGGTCGCGCTGTGGAATCTGAGCGAGGCCGATGCGCTCGCCAAGGCGGCGTCGCTGGAAGCCGGCATCGATGGCCTGGTGACGACCTATCGCGGCCGGCCGATCGCGGCGGGCGCCTCCACGGGAGTGGCGATCATCACCGCGGACGACGACGCGGCGTCGGTCCTGGAGCGGGCGGACAAGGCCATGTACGCGCGCAAGCGGCAGCGCCGCCCGCGCGGACGCTAAGCCCGCAGGCCCGGCCCCGCCTGCGGTTTCAGGCGATGATGTCCGGCGTGATCTGGTCCTCGATGAAGGAAATGCGGTCGCGTAGTTGCAGCTTGCGCTTCTTCAGGCGCTGCAGCCGCAACAGATCGGGAGCGGGAGAGTGGTGCAGCGCTTCGATGGCGACATCAAGATCACGGTGCTCCTGCTGCAATTGCGCAAGCTCGAGAGCGAATTCATTATTGTCTTGCTCGTTCATCATCAGTCGCAACTGGGCGGTCGGCGGATCACTCGGCCGGCGCGAATCCGGCATCGACCCCTGGATTCATGATGGTCGCTGCGAGCCGCGGGTTCAAGGGTGTTCTATCATACCGCAATCAGCTGTTCCGGCTGGCGATAATCACTCGCGAATCAATGTTTATGGGATCCGAAACAGTTTCCTCATGATCGCTGCAGGTTCCAGTCGACAGCGGCAACAGCAGGTGTAGTATTGTTCAACAGTATGAGAGTTGAGGTCCATCTGAGAAGGGAGACTTCGAATGGCGATTGAAGCGCATCTCATTGAGCTGGAACGCAAACATCGGCTTCTGGAAAATGAATTGCATGACGCCCAGAGGCATCTTTCTACCGACAACCTCTGGATCGTCGAACTCAAGCGCCGCAAACTGATGGTCAAGGACGAGATCGAGCGCCTCCGACACGCCAGCGAAACTCTCCACTGAATTTTTCGCGCAGCAAGCTGCGCCGACTGGCTTTCGCATAGCCTTCCAATTTTCCCGACGCGCGTGTTCACCCTCACGGGTGGGTGCGCGCGCGCCGCGGTTTTTGTCTCGTCCTTCCCGGCCTGGCAATGCATTCTCGAATCGTGCGCTTAGCTGCTGACAGCGGCGAGGGTGGCCACATGCTCGGCGATCGCCAGCGACGATGTCAGCCCGGGTGATTCGATACCGAACAGGTTGATCAGTCCCGCGACGCCATGATCCTGCGGCCCCTGGATCATGAAATCCTGGCTCGCCACCGCGGGCGGAACGATCTTGGGACGGATTCCGGCGAACGCGGGCGAAAGCGCGCCGTCCGGCAGATCCGGCCAATAGCGTCGGATCGCCGGGTAGAAGCGGGCGGCGCGGGCCGGGTCGATGGAATAGTCGATGCCGTCGACCCATTCGACGTCGGGGCCGAACTTGGCCTGCCCGCCGAGGTCGAGGGTGAGATGGACGCCGAGGCCGCCGGGTTCCGGCACCGGATAGATCAGGTGCGTGAACGGCGCGCGGCGCGCGCAGCTGAAATAGTTGCCCTTGGCGAAATAAGCGGTCGGAATCTTCTCGATCGGCATGCCGTCGATGCTGCGGGCGACGGCGGGCGCGTGCAGGCCGGCGGCGTTGATCAGCAGCCGGCAGCCCAGCGTCATCGGCGCCGCGCCGCCGACCTCGACGGTGATGCCGTCGCGCGTCACCGCAGCGGCCGCGAGCGGGGCATTGAACGCAAAGGCGACGCCGGCGTCTTCCGCCTCGCCGCGCAGCGACAGCATGAAGGCGTGGCTGTCGACGATCCCGGTCGAGGGCGACAGCAGCGCGGCCGCGCAGCGCAGGGCGGGTTCGCGCGCGCCCGCCCCGGCCGCATCGAGTTCGGCGAGATCATCGACGCCGTTCGCCTCGGCCCGCGCCTTGATGGCGGCGAGCCTGTCGCATTCCTCCGCGCTGGTCGCGACGATCAGCTTGCCGCAGCGGCGATGGGGGATGCCGTGATCGCGGCAGTAGTCGTAGAGCGCCCGCCGGCCGTCGACGCAGTGCCGCGCCATCAGGCTGCCGCTGGCATAATAGATGCCGGCGTGGATCACCTCGCTGTTGCGCGAGGAGGTCGATGTGCCGATGTCGGGGGCGGCCTCGATCACGACGACATCGCGGCCGGCCCGGCCAAGCCGCCGCGCGATCGCGAGACCGACGACGCCCGCGCCCGCGACGATGCAATCGACTGAGTCCATGGGCAAGCCCGATTAGAGTTAGCGTGGGCGGGGAGAGCAGCTCGACGGCATTATCGAAGCATTAACCATAACCCCGCAACTGCCTCATTTTTATTCAGATTTCGCGCGCATTGTGGCAGGCGTTTACCCGATTCAAACCCCCGCAGCCAGATACTGCCAGCCGTTTTGCAGGTGTCTGGTGAGTGGCATGCGTAAGCTGGCGGGCGGCCAAGCGATCGTTTTCGCGATGATCGTCGCATGCCTTGCTGCGCCTGTGCCCGCCATGGCGGGTCCGCTCGCGGACGCGTTGGTGTTCCCCGAAACCGGCAGCGATCCCTCGACGATCTGGCAGATCCTGCTCGTCAGTTTCCTGATCTTTGCCTTCCTGTCGGCCATCATCGTCTGGGTGCTGTCCGCGCTGCAGAAGGCGCAGCAGGCCAACCGTCGCACCGCGGCCTTCGTCGATGCGGCGCTCAACAACATGAGCCTCGGCATCGTCATCCTCGACGCCCGGCACAATCTCGCCTTCTGCAACGACACCTTCCTGAGCCTGTACGCCATCGCGCGCTCCGAGATATGGCCGGGCATGAGCGGCAGCGAGCTCCTGGAGCTGCGCCGCAAGCGCTGCCGGATCGACTGCAGCACCGAGGAGCTGCTGAGCAAGCTGGACAGCGAAGGCGGACACGTCACCGACCTCCCTGACGGCCGGGCGATCCTGGTCAAGCGGCGGCTGCTGGCGGGCGGCGGCGCGGTCTCGATCCACGAGGATTGCACGGAATCGCGCCAGCTCTCGCGCCAGCTCGCCACCACCAAGCGCTTTCTGGAATCCGTCATCGACAACATTCCGGTGTGTGTGACCGCGAAGTCGCCCGGCGACGGGCGCTACATTCTGGCTAACCGGGCCTTCGAGGACTTCATGCGAACGCCGCGCGGGATGATCATCGGCAAGCGCGCCGAGGACATCAGCACCGTGGTGCCCTCGGTCGACATCAGCGGGCTCGACCGCATGGCGCTGCAATCGCCATCGGGACGGCAGCGGGTGGAATTCACGGCGCTGCGCGACGGCGCCGAGCGCCTCATCGACAGCAACCGCGTGGTGGTCCGCAACGAAAAGGACGAGCCGGAGTTCCTGATCTCGCTGTTCGAGGACGTCACCGATCGGCGGCATCTGTCGCATGAGCTGGAAAAGACCAAGCGGTTCCTGGAAACCATCATCGACAACGTGCCGATCGCGCTCGACGTCAAGCGCGTCAGCGACGGCAAATACCTGTTCGTCAACCGCAGCGCCGAAAAGATCTTCAATCGCGAGCGCGAGGCCGTGGTCGGCCTGACCGCCGAAGAGGTCTACGGCGCCGCCGCCAAGCTGATCGTCGACCGCGACAACACCGCGATCCGCAAGAAGGAGCAGACGCTGGAGGAGCAGCCGCTGCAGACCAAGAACGGGCTTCGGCTGTTCGTCACGCGCCGGATGACTGTGCTCGACGAAGCCGGCGAGCCGCAATATCTCATCACCACCAACGCCGACATCACCGAGCGGCGCCAGACCGAATCGCGGATGGCGCACATGGCCTACCATGACGCGCTGACCGATCTTCCGAACCGGGCGGCCTTCATCAAGGCGCTGACCCAGATGATCGACGCCTGCGGCGGGACCGACGAGGAGTTCGCCGTGCTGTCGGTGGACCTCGACCGCCTCAAGGAAGTCAACGACGTGTTCGGCCATTCGGTCGGCGACCAGCTCCTGATCGAGGTGTCGCAGCGGCTCCAGGACGCGTCGCGGGGCGGGGTGGTCGCGCGCCTGAGCGGCGACGAGTTCGGCCTGATCATCGACGGGCCGCAGCCGCAGGCCGCCCTCGATGTCGCCGAGCGGCTGATGGAGACCGTGCGCAACGAGTTCACCATCGACGGCAAGTCGGTGCGCACTGGCGTCACCGTCGGCGTGGCGGTGTTCCCGCGCAACGGCGACGATCCTGCCGCGCTGCTCGCCAATGCCGGCGTCGCGCTGATGCGGGCCAAGGCCAAGGGCCGCCGGTCGGTGATCGTGTTCGACGCCGAAACCGACCAGCAGATCCGCGATCGCCGGGCACTGCACCAGGATCTGGCGCACGCGGTCAAGAGCGGCCAGATCACGCTGCACTACCAGCCCCAGGCGCTGACCGGGCACGGCGTCATCGAACCGGAATTCATCGGCTTCGAGGCGCTGGCGCGCTGGTTTCATCCGGTCCGCGGCTTCGTTTCGCCCGCCGACTTCATCCCGCTGGCGGAGGAAAGCGGCCTGATCGTCGAACTGGGCGAGTGGATTCTCCGCGAGGCCTGCCGCGAGGCCGCATCCTGGGCCAAGCCGATGCAGGTGGCGGTGAACCTGTCCCCGGCCCAGTTCCAGCACGGCGACCTGGTCGGACTGGTGCATTCGATCCTGCTGGAGACCGGGCTGCAACCCGGCCGTCTCGAGCTGGAAATCACCGAGGGCGTCCTGATCGACGATTTCGATCGCGGGCTGTCGCTGCTGCGCCGGCTGAAGGCGCTCGGCGTCCGCATCGCCATGGACGATTTCGGCAGCGGCTATTCCTCGCTGACCTACCTGCAGGCCTTCCCGTTCGACAAGATCAAGATCGACCGCACCTTCGTCCTCAATCTGGGCCGCAACGCCCAGTCCGCCGCCATCATTCGCGCCATGATCGGGCTGGGTCACGGCCTCGACATTTCGATCGTCGCCGAGGGCGTCGAGACCCAGGACCAGCTGACCTTCCTGGCCCACGAGAATTGCGACCAGGTCCAAGGCTATTTCTTGGGCAAGCCGGCGCCGATCTCGCACTATGCCGGCATTGTCGGCCAGCCGGTGGCGGCGGCCGCCGCGCGCAAGATCGGCTAGTGGTCCGATTACAACATTTGCATCCCATCTCCGCAGTCGCTTTGCAAATGTTGGAATCAAAGGACCACTAGCTAAGTTAAAGTGGCTAGTGGAGTTTTGGATTTGACAGTCGCTTCGCGAGCCCGCGGCTGGGTGAGTAGC
>JBKQQE010000103.1:0-7800 GCA_052326245.1 Xanthobacteraceae bacterium
CCGACGCGGCGAGCGCTGCGCCATTCCGGGCAGCCGACACGTCAGCAACGGGTCGTCCGCGAGCGCGGTGCCGATCCCGACCAGGACCGCGTCGCACTGCGCCCGCAACAGATGGACGCGATCCTGCGCCACCGTGCCGGTGATGGCCACGCGTTGGTGGCCGGCGCTGGCGATGCAGCCGTCCTGCGACACCGCGAGCTTGAGGACGACGTGGGGCCGGCCGTCGCGGACGCGCCGAAAGTGGCCGGCATGATCGCGCGCGGCCTCGTCGGCGCAGAGCCCGACATCGACCGCCATTCCCGCGGCCCGCAGCCGCGCGTGGCCCTGCCCCGCGACCTCGGGATTGGGGTCCTCGATGGCGCTCACCACCCGCAAGACGCCGGCCGCGATCACCGCATCGATGCATGGCGGCGTCTTGCCATGATGGGAGCACGGCTCCAGCGTGACGTAGAGCGTGGCGCCCCGCGCCGCCTCCCCCGCCCGCGCCAGCGCCTGCGGCTCGGCATGGGGCCGGCCTCCGGGCGCGGTCCAGCCGCGTCCGAGGATGATGCCATCCTTGACCACGACGGCGCCGACGGCCGGGTTGGGCGCGGTGCGCCCCAGCCCCCGGCGTCCGAGCATCAGCGCCAGCTCCATGTAGCGGCGGTCGGCGGATCTGGCGTCGGCAAGCTCGCGCGCGACCTTGGTCTCGAGAATCCGGAAGATCATTTGCGCACGAGCACCGGGCGCGGCTCGTCGTCGCCCGACAGCTCGCCCAGCACCGCTTCGAAATCCTTGGCTTCGCGGAAATTGCGGTAGACCGACGCGAAGCGGACATAGGCCACGTCGTCGAGCTGGCGCAGATGCTCCATCACGATCTCGCCGATCGCCTCCGATGACACCTCGGCCTCGCCGCCGCTCTCGAGCTCGCGGACGATGGTGGAGACCATCTTTTCCACCCGCTCGGGGTCCACAGGCCGTTTGCGCAGGCTGATCTGCAGCGAGCGCACCAGCTTGTCGCGATCGAACGGAACGCGCCGCCCGTTGCGCTTGATCACCGTGAGTTCGCGCAGCTGCACGCGCTCGAATGTGGTGAAGCGGAAGTTGCAAGCGATGCAGACGCGACGGCGGCGGATCACGGCCGAATCCTCGGTCGGCCGCGAGTCCTTCACCTGCGTATCAAGGCTGTTGCAACTCGGGCAGCGCATGCGTCAGGCCTTGTCCTGGTAGATCGGGAAACGGTCGGTCAGCTCTCTCACCCGCAGCTTGATGGCAGCTTCCACCATCGGCGCCTGACCGTCGCCGGCCTGCGCCACCGCGTTCAGCACCTCCGAGATCATCTGTCCAACCTGCTTGAACTCGGACACGCCGAACCCGCGGGTGGTCGCCGCCGGCGTTCCGAGACGAATGCCCGAGGTGACGAACGGCTTTTCCGGATCGAACGGGATGCCGTTCTTGTTGCAGGTGATGGCGGCGCGCACCAGCGCCTTCTCGGACACGTTGCCCTTCAGGCCCTTCGGCCGCAGGTCCACCAGCATCAGGTGGTTGTCGGTGCCGCCGGAGACAATATCGAAGCCGGAGGCGCGCAGCGTCTCCGCCAGCGCCTTGGCATTCTCCACGACGTTCCTGGCGTAGACCTTGAAGTCGGGGCGCAGCGCCTCGCCGAAGGCCACCGCCTTGGCGGCGATGACGTGCATCAGCGGACCGCCCTGCAGCCCCGGGAAGATCGCCGAATTGAGCTTCTTGGCGATCGCCTCGTCGTTGCACAGGATCAGACCGCCGCGCGGGCCGCGCAGCGACTTGTGCGTCGTCGTGGTGGTGACGTGGGCGAAGGGAACGGGAGAGGCGTGCACGCCGCCGGCGACAAGGCCGGCGAAATGGGCCATGTCCACCATCAGATAGGCCCCGACGCTGTCGGCGATCTCGCGGAAACGCTTGAAGTCCCACGCCCGCGAATAGGCCGAGCCGCCGGCGATGATCAGCTTCGGCCGCACCTGTTCGGCCTGCAGCGCCACCGCATCCATATCGATGATCTGGTCGTCGCGCCGCACCGTGTAGTGCACCGGCTTGAACCACTTGCCGGACATATTGACGGGCGCCCCGTGGGTCAGGTGTCCGCCGGCGGCGAGATCGAGACCCATGAAGGTGTCGCCCGGGGCCAGCAGCGCCAGGAACACCGCCTGATTCATCTGGCTGCCGGAATTCGGCTGCACGTTGGCGAAGTTGGCGCCGAACAGCCGCTTGGCACGCTCGATGGCCAGCGTTTCGGCGACGTCGACGAATTCGCAGCCGCCGTAGTACCGCGCGCCGGGATAGCCCTCGGCGTATTTGTTGGTCATCACCGAGCCCTGCGCTTCCAGCACGGCGCGGCTGACGATGTTCTCCGAAGCGATCAGCTCGATCTCGTGGCGCTGACGACCGAGTTCTCCCCTGATGGCGGCGGCGATCTCCGGATCAGCGTCGGCCAGCGAGGCAGAGAAGAACGAGTCGGTTGTCGAGGCGTTGGCGGTCTTGGCGTAGGAGGTCATGAGCGGAAACATCTCCCCGCCGCGGCCTGCGGAAGGCGCGCGAACGGCTACAGGGTGTGGTCGGGAACGGAATGCGCCGCATACCATATCTGGAGCTATGGGCCAAGTTCGGGGTCCGCAATCCAGATCTGGTGGCACCGGCGGCAGCCAGTTACCACGGCCCGGGCGGCGTCTGACGGTCTCCCGGGGTTGCCGGCGATCCCTGGCCCGATCCCCAGGCGCCGCAGGATCAGGAGGGCCGCGGGGAACGGAGCTGGTAAACCCG
Source organism: Xanthobacteraceae bacterium (assembly GCA_052326245.1). GTDB lineage: Bacteria > Pseudomonadota > Alphaproteobacteria > Rhizobiales > Xanthobacteraceae > Bradyrhizobium_A. The sequence goes on from JBKQQE010000103.1 coordinate 2,773, forward strand.
CCCGCCGGTCGCCACATCGCGCCCTTGCTGGCGCGCAGCAGGGGCAAGTCCGCCACTTTCGGCCGGCCGCGGCGTGGAACCGGTTGAAACCGGAGCGACGGCGACCGCGCGCGTGCCCGACAGGTAGATGCCGATCGCGCGGTCGTCCGCCCGGTCGGCATAGACCCACACCAGCATCATATTGAGCGCGCACCCGGCCAGCAGGGCCGCGGTCAGCAGCACCTGCGCGCCGTCGCTCTTGAGTCTGAGAATCGCACTCACCATGGAGCGATGATGGAAACCTTCGCGGCAAGAGTCCCGGGGTATATTTTCGCTGGAACCGGCGCCGGATTCAGGACTCGTTTACGAAGCGATTCCCTGCACTTGCGCACCAGCTGGAGCGAGCCTGGGCGCTCGCGGCGCGCTCACGCGCATGAACGTCGGCAACGCACGGCGAAAACGAAAAAAGGCGCCTCGCGGCGCCGCCCCGTCAGCATTCCGCGCGCCCTGGGTCGACCGCGGGGCGCGGAAACGCGCGCCACCGTTTGGGGGATCGGTGGCGCAATCGCTTCGACGTAGGCTCAGAGCCGATACAGGATCTGGTCGGTCCAGAACCGCTCCAGCCGGTGCAGCGACTTGTTGAGGCTGACGAACTCGTCGTTCGAGATCCCGCCCACCTGCTCCACCGTCTTGACGTGCTTCTGGTACAGCGCGTCGACGATGCGGCGGATTTCCTGGCCTTGCGCGGTCAGACGGATCCGCACCGAGCGGCGATCGACCCGCGACCGCTGATGATCGAGGAAGCCCATCTCCACAAGCTTCTTGAGATTGTAGGAGACGTTCGAGCCGAGATAGTAGCCGCGCGTGCGCAGCTCGCCCGCGGTCAGCTCCTTGTCGCCGATGTTGTAGAGCAGCAGCGCCTGAACCGAATTGATGTCGGCACGGCCGCGGCGATCGAACTCATCCTTGATGACGTCCAGCAGCCGGCGGTGCAGCCGCTCTACCAAAGTCAGAGCTTCGAGATAGAGCGGCTGGACCGGGTGCTTTCCGGCGTCGCGCTCGACGGTTTCCACCGCCGTGGCTACGGCTTTCATCATGACACTTCCCCTGTCGTCGTTTGATCGACTTATGTAACGAAACTTGTGTTCCGTCTGATGGGGACAACCTAGGCGGCGGCTTTGAAGATCAGCTTAAACAACAGCATAAAGAGATCATGAATTCGAGACAGTGAATCTCGAATTAAGCCCTTGATTTCAGCGCAATTTGTAATCATCCATTGAGGATGTCGCGGGCCCTGTTCACGCTTCGTATGGGGCGCTGTCGCATTCCAGAACAGCGCCGTTCAAAATTGAAATATTGCGGTAACACCTGTGCCCGCGCGCCTTCAGAAACGACTAACTATCGCGCGCGACGCCGCTCGAAAATTTCGGCCGCCGAACGTCTGCGCGGCCGCACGCGGGCCTATGGCGGACGTTCCAGCGCCGCCATCCACGCCAGGCCGAGATAGCCGAGCAGCAACACTCCCTCGACCACGACGATCAGAATGCTGCCGCCGTAGATCGACGGGAACATCAGCTCGATGACCGCCATCGACACCACCGACGTCAGCCACACCACCGCCCCCCACGGCGTCGCGAGCCACAGCCCGACCGCGGCAACGAGCTCGATGACGGCGAAATACACCGTCGCCGTCTGCCACGACATCGGCTGGTTCTCGAATGCATCGTCCTCGGTGCCGATGAAGCCGGTCACCTGGGCCCAGTGATAGAGTCCCTTGACCATGGCCAGCACCGCCATCACCCGCAGGAAGATCACCAGCCGGCGCGTCCAAACGCCGTCGCCGGATTCCGTCACGCCGGAGCTCATGGCCGCCCCCAGCGTGGTCGATTCGCGGCCGGCGTGATCCTGCGTTGCCGGATCGTTCATGCGAATCTCATGGCGACGGCGGGGCAACGAATGCAGGTCAGTGACGTCATGGGCAGGTCAATCGTCTCTCGAGAGCAGGCTGGCAGCAAGCGAGCGTCGGGCAGCGTTCGCGCGAGCCCCCCGACGCAGGTCGGCCGCGCGGTCACCAAATCACAGGGCACGCCTTTCATCCAGTGCCCTCGCCCGTCGGGCGGCAGCCCTCCGTCAAACGCGCGGTGACGGCGTCGGCACAGAGTGCTATTTCTCCGCCGGCAGACTTAAAGGAGGCCAGAGGATGGCGATCAAATTTGGACGGCCGATCGAGATGCGCGGCGATCCCCAGCGCACGACCGCGCCGGCCCCTGGCCTCGAACTCCCGATTCGCATGCGCCGCAATCGCAAGGCGGAGTGGGCACGCAGGCTGGTGCGCGAGAACGTCGTCACCACCGACGATCTGATCTGGCCGGTATTCATCATCGACGGCGACAACACCCGCAGCCCGGTCGCCTCGATGCCGGGCGTCGAACGCCTCAGCGTCGATCAGGTGGTGCGCGCCGCCGAGCAGGCCGTCAAGCTCGACATCCCGTGCCTGGCGCAGTTTCCTTACACCGAACCGGGCCTGCGCGACGAGACGGGCAGCGAAGCGCTCAATGCCGACAACCTGGTCTGCCGCGCGGTTCGCGCCGTCAAGAAGGAGTTCCCGGACATCGGGATCCTTTGCGACGTCGCGCTGGATCCGTTCACCAGCCACGGTCACGACGGCCTGATGCGCGACGGCATCATTCTCAACGACGAGACCGTCGAGGTCCTGGTAAACCAGGCGCTGGTGCAGGCGCAGGCGGGCTGCGACATCATCGCCCCCTCCGACATGATGGACGGACGCATCGGCGCCATCCGCGCCGGGCTCGATCGCGCCGGCCTGCTGGATGTGCAGATCATGGCCTACGCGGCAAAATACGCCTCCGCGTTCTACGGCCCGTTCCGCGACGCGGTCGGCTCGGCCAAGACCCTGTCCGGCGACAAGCGCACCTACCAGATGGATAGCGCCAATTCCGACGAGGCGCTGCGCGAAGTCGAGCTCGACATCGCCGAGGGTGCCGACATGGTGATGGTCAAACCGGGGCTGCCCTACCTCGACATCGTGCGTCGGGTCAAAGAGAGCTTTGGCATGCCAACCTTCGCCTACCAGGTGTCGGGCGAATACGCCATGATCGCCGCCGCGGCCGGCCATGGCTGGATCGACGGCGACCGGGCGATGCTGGAAAGCCTGATCGCCTTCAAGCGCGCCGGCGCGGACGGCATCCTGACCTACTTCGCACCGAAGGTCGCCGGCATGCTCAAGGCGCACCGCTGATCGTGCCGGAACCGGCGCGGGAGACCCTTGCGCCGGGAACCGACCATGGCCACCTTCTGCAACGGCAGGAAAGGACGCCGCCATGACCTATTCGTCACGTGACAATGGTTCTCAGGACGGCCCGCGCGCGACTTGGCGAAACAGCGGCGGCTACCGTGCCGATGCCTTCGATCCCGACCTTGAGCCGGAGCTGTTCCGCGGCACCCTGATTCGCCGGGTGTTCGCCTTCGTGATCGATCTGGTGGTGCTGGTGGTGCCGGTCATCCTGGTGAAGATGTTCATTGCGGTGTTCGGACTGATCACGCTCGGCCTGGGCTGGATGCTGTTCTGGCTGGTCTGGCCCTGCACCGTGGTGTGGGCGATTGTCTACTACGGCAGCACGATCGGCGGGCCCAACTCGGCCACGCTGGGCATGCGCGCCATGGATCTGGAACTGGTGACCTGGTACGGCGAGCCCGGCTATTTCGTTCTTGGCGCCGCGCACGCGATCCTGTTCTGGGTGCTGATCTCGTTCCTGACTCCGCTGGTCCTGCTGGTCGGACTGTTCAATCGCCGCCGGCGTCTGCTGCACGATATTCTGCTGGGAACCGTGATCGTGAATCGCATGGCGCGCGCGGCGCCCTACCAGCCCGCGCGCTCGCTGTAGGCTGACCTGAGCTGATCAAACGGAAATTCATTGACCGTCCGGCCTCGGGAAGCGATCATGACTGGTGTTCTGTTTCCGAAGTTCGTGATCCATCGCGGCAAATTCCGACACGAATTTCGGAAACGGAGCACTAGCAAGTCTATGATTCTATTGCCGCTTTCGATTTGAAGTTCCTGGATCGAATTTGCTGCTGCTGGTGCAGGAACTTCAAATCGGCGGTAACTAGTCCCTAGGTTGACGAGATTCCGTGACGCAGCATTCGCGCGATACCCCGCAATTTTACCTGACAGCGCCGTCGCCGTGCCCGTATCTGCCGGGACGCCACGAACGCAAGGTGTTCACGCATCTCGTCGGCGAAAAGGCGGGCGATCTCAACGACCTCCTCACCCATGGCGGGTTCCGCCGGAGCCAGTCGATCGCCTACCGGCCGGCCTGCGACAGCTGCCGCGCCTGCGTTTCCATTCGGGTGATCGCCAACGAATTTCGCCCGTCGCGCAACATGCGCCGGGTGCTGGCGCATAACAGCGACATTGTCGGCGAACTGCGGACCGCGGCGCCGACCTCGGAGCAATACTCGATCTTTCGCGCCTATCTCGACGAGCGGCACCGCTACGGCGGCATGGCCGACATGACGGTGCTCGACTACGCCATGATGGTCGAGGACAGCCATGTGGAAACCCGGCTGATCGAATACCGCCTGCGCAAGCCGGGAGCCGCGGCCCATGGTCCGGGCGAGACCCTGGTCGCCGTCGCGCTCACCGATATCCTCAGCGACGGACTGTCGATGGTGTATTCGTTCTTCGAGCCGGAGCACCACGAGCGGTCGCTCGGGACCTTCATGGTGCTTGATCACATCGCGCGGGCGCGGCGGATGGGGCTGCCCTACGTCTATCTCGGCTACTGGATCGATGGCTCGAAGAAGATGGACTACAAGAGCCGCTTTCTGCCGCAGCAACGGCTTGCTCCCAGCGGCTGGCTGCGCGTCGACGCCGACGGCGTCATGACCGAACCGCAGGACTAGGTTCTGTGGACTCTAGGGATTCCCAATAGGTTCGAAGCGTGATTCAAGACTGCTTTTTGGGAGGCGGTCTTGGGCGTGATGGATCGTTTGGTTTTGAGCGACGCGGCGTGGGAGCGGATAGCT
>JBKQQE010000104.1:0-3239 GCA_052326245.1 Xanthobacteraceae bacterium
CGTCATCCTTAACCTGGTCATGAGGTAGCTATGAGCGCTTCGGTTGATGTCCCGCAGGCCCCGCGAGGCCTTGCATGGTCGATCGCGGCCGGCGGCTGCGCCATCGTCGCATTCGCGGCGTTGCTGACCCTGGCGTGGGTCTCGGCCACCACGATCTTCCTGCTGTTCGCAGGGATCTTGTTCAGCGTGTTTCTCAACGCGCTCAGCGACCTGATGTGCCGTGTCATCGGCGGCGCCTATCTGCTGCGGCTTGCGGTGGTCTGCATCCTGCTGGCCGCTATCATCTCGAGCATCGTCGTTCTGGGCGGTGCAACCATCGCGGAGCAGGCCACCCTGCTCGGCAAGACCATCGCGTCCCAGGTCGGCACCGTAAAAGCGTTTCTCAGCCAGCACGGCGTCGACACCAGTTTTCTGGATTCTGTGACGTCCCCCACCCCCGAAACCCCGAGGGTCAGGCCACCGGACTTTTCGAGCGCCGGCACGATCGCCTCCGGCACAACGGCGCTGCTGGGGCAGACCGCGCGTCTGCTGCTCGGCGTGTTCGGCGCCGTCGGCAATATTTTCGTCATCATTTTCCTCGGCGTGATGCTGGCACTCCAACCCAAGGTCTACCGCAACGGGCTGTTGAACTTCGTACCGCGGCGCCACGCCACGCAGGCGGCGCATCTGATCAACGACATCGGCGACACCTTGCGACGGTGGCTGCTCGGGCAGATCACGACCATGACGGTGATTTTTCTGGTCGCCTGGAGCGGATTGACCATCATTGGAGTGCCGGGCGCGCTCGTGCTGGGCTTTCAGGCCGGACTGTTCACGTTCGTCCCGACGGTCGGCCCGTTTGCCGCAGGCACCATCATCGTGCTGGCTAGCCTCGGCTCCGGATGGACCGCAGTCGCCAGCGCCTTCGGCCTCTATGCGGTGCTCCAGTTCCTGGAGGGAAACATTCTGACGCCGCTGATCCAGCGCCATGCCATCAACATTCCGCCTGCGACGCTGTTTGCATCGCAGATCTTCCTCGGCACGCTGTTCGGACTTTGGGGGCTGGCATTGGCGCTACCGCTGATGGCGACGATCAAGGTCGCCCTCAAACACCTCTATGCCGAGGCCGCGGCGTAGCCGGAACGGACGCGGCGCGCGCCGCGCACCCGGCCGTGCCGAATCATTCCGTGGCGACGACGATCTCGGTGTGTTCGACCTCGGGCGGTGCAGCGAAATAAGGCCCGACCAGCGCTCGCCACTCGGCAAAGTTCGCCGATTCGCGAAATCCGACGGTGTGGGCCTCGACCGATTCCCACTTCACCATCAGCCGGTAGCGCTGCGGCTTTTCCACCGAGCGATGCAGCTCGAACCCGTGAAAACCCTTGGCCCGGCCGAACGCCGCGCGGGCCTTGGCCACGCTGGCTTCGAATTCCTTCTCGGAACCGGGTTTGACCTCGATTTGCGCGATTTCCGTTATCATTGCGGCGGCCCTGAATGTTTGATCGTCATCCATAGCCGGTTTGGCCCGTGCTCGCAAAGAGCCGGGGGTGCGACCGAGCGGTATCGAAGCTATGCGGAAATAAGGCGAGCGCCGACGATCGAGATCCCGCGCCGCGCCAGTCTCAGATCAGCAGCAGTGCGACGCCGGCGACGATCAGCGTCAGGCCGACGAACATTCCGACCGGGATCCAGCTCGGCCGACCGTAGCGGCCCTGCGCGCGTCGTTCCGAGATCAGCGCGTGTTCGTACTCGTCGGACGATGAGAACAGGCAGACAAAGCCGGCGCGCGCCGAGGCGATGGTCGCCTCCAGCGCCGCCGCGGCGGAATGTTTGTGGACATCGTTGCGCGTGAACATGCGCAACAGACTATCGCCGTCTTGGTAAAGGGGCGGTTAACCGGTTCCGGCGGTGGCGCATATCCCGCCGCCCCGGTCAGGCACTGGCCTCAGTCATGCCGGCACCACGCCGCACCACGGTTGCCGCGCGCGGCGGCGCGGGCTGGGTCGCAAGTTTGCGGCGGGCATCCTCCAGCGACAGCGGCTGCTCGGTCGCGGCTTCCACGCGATTGCGGCCCGAGCGCTTGGCCTGGTACAGCGCCGTGTCCGCGCTCGCCAGCAGCACATCCAGCTCGGTATTGGCCGGCCCACCGGCCACGCCGATGCTGACCGTGGTCTCCACCGGGGCATCGTCGACCTCAATGCCGCTGGTCTGGAACGCCTCGCGGACGCGGTCGGCCGCCAGCAGCGTTTCCTCGACCGAGCACGGCAGCATCGCGGCGAACTCCTCGCCGCCGATCCGGCCAACCAGGTCCGAGATCCGCAGGTTTGAGGTCACGACGGTCGCGAACAGCTTCAGGATCTCGTCACCGGCGGGATGGCCGAACCGGTCGTTGATCGACTTGAAGTGGTCGATATCGAAGATCATCACCGTCACCGGGCGGCCCGCCTTGGCTTCGCGCTCGATCATGCGCGCCGTCGCCTCGCTGAAGCCGCGGCGGTTGAGCAGGCCGGTCAGCGGATCCATCGACGCCGCGGCCTTGTGCGCGCGCACCGTCCGCTCGCTCACCATCATGAGAATGATGAATACCGTCCCCACCGCATAGAGCACCAGTTCGATGGCGAAGATGACAATCCAGGTGCTGTTGGACTTGAACGGGTCATGCTGCGGCGACAGCACTCCGCCGAGCAGGATCGGCAGCATCAAGACCGTGCCGTGCAGCATGGGAATGATCATGGCGGGCCAGCGCCGCTGCATCGTCGCGCGGCGCTCCGACCACAATTGCCCGGCAGTCAACGCCGCATAGGCTGCGACGATGCCGGCGCCCACCATGGTGCGGGCGAATTCAGCGCCCGCGCCGAACCCCCATGCGGCCCCCATCCAGACCAGCGGTCCGGCAATCGCTCCAAGCCAATGCGGTTTGCCGCCGTGGAAGACCCGCGCCGCCGTCCACACCATTCCGCAAGCGACAAATCCCACGCCGATGAGCACCGCCACGGCTGCTTCGCCGAGCTTGGTGCCGGCCACGACCCACACCCCGATCGATATCGCCCCGATCAGATAGGCGGCTCCCCACCACCCCAGCGCCGCGATCTTTTCCTGGCGCCAGAAGAACAGCAGCAACGCTCCGAGCAGCGCCGCCACCAGCGTCGCAACGATGTAAAGGGTCGAAAGATCGAGCGACATGCCTGCCCACCCCTCAGAACGGACGCGGCGCCTAGAACGCCGGATGGAAGCAAGCAAGCCTCCATGCAGGGCAAGAC
>JBKQQE010000105.1:0-28218 GCA_052326245.1 Xanthobacteraceae bacterium
CTGGCGCTGGACTGGGACCAGGTCGAGGACTGCGGGGCGCACCTGCGCGCGCCGGAGCCGGCGACGCTGTACCGCATGCATGGCAACCTGACGGGAGCCTACGACATTCGCCATGTCGCGGTCCGCAACCGCGTCGTCGTGACCAACAAGACGCCGACCGGACTCAATCGCGGCTTCGGCGGCCCGCAGGTCTACTTCGCGCTCGAGCGGCTGGTGCAGCGCATCGCGCTGCAGCTTGGCCTCGATCCGCTCGACATCATTCGGCGCAATCTGATCCCCGCCGGCGCCTTTCCGTATCGGACCGCGAGCGGAGCGCTGCTCGACTCCGGCGACTATCAGGAAGCGATCCGGCGCGGCGTCGGCGAGGGCGCGCTGGCCGACCTCAAGGCGCGGCGCGACAGCGCGCGCGCCGAGGGGCGCCTCTACGGCATCGGCTATGCCGCCGTGGTGGAACCGAGCGTCTCCAACATGGGCTACATCACCACCGTGCTCACCGCGGCGGAACGGCGCAAGGCGGGCCCGAAGAACGGAGCGCAGGCTACCGCGACGGTCGCGATCGATCCGGTCGGAAGCGTCTCGGTGCACGTCGCATCGGTGCCGCAGGGGCAGGGACACCGCACCGTGCTGTCGCAGGTGGTCGCGGACGTGTTCGGCCTCGCGCCCGCGGAGATCCGGGTCAATACCGAAATCGATACCGCGAAGGATGCTTGGTCGATCGCGTCGGGCAACTACGCCAGCCGCTTCGCCGCCGCCGTGGCCGGCACCGCCAAGCTTGCCGCCGGGCGCCTCGCCGACCGGATGGCGCGGATCGCGGCCGGACAACTGAACGTCGCCGCCGAGGACGTCACGTTCGCGGGCGGCTTCGTCTGCTCGCGGCACAATCCCGACAACCGGCTGCCGTTTTCGCGGGTCGCGGCGCTGAGCCACTGGTCGCCCGGCCTGCTCCCGGACGGCGTCGGCCAGACCATCCGCGAAACGGTGTTCTGGACGCCGCCCGAACTCGCCGCGCCGGATGAGGCCGACCACATCAACTCGTCGCTGTGCCACGGCTTCATCTTCGACTTCTGCGGCGTCGAGATCGACCGCACCACCCTGCAGACGCGGATCGATCGCTACGTCACCATGCACGACTGCGGCACCATCCTGCATCCGGCCATGGTCGACGGCCAGATTCGCGGCGGCTTCGCCCAGGCGGTCGGCGCCGCGCTGTACGAGGAATACGCCTACGCCCCCGACGGCAGCTTCCTGACCGGAACCTTCGCCGACTACCTGCTGCCGACCACCATGGAGGTTCCCGATCCGCTGATCCTGCACATGGAGACCCCGTCGCCGTTCACGCCGCTCGGCGCCAAGGGCGTCGGCGAGGGCAACTGCATGTCGACGCCGGTCTGCATCGCCAACGCGGTGGCCGACGCGCTCGGCGCCAGTGACGTGGAGCTGCCGCTCGCGCCGGCGAAACTGCTGCCGCTGGCGAGGCGCGCCGAACCGGCGCCGCCCGCGGGCGGCGCGACGACGGCGCCGACGCGCGGTGGTGAGCGCGCTTTGCGCGGCGAGGGTGCAGCCAGCGTCGATGCGCCCGCCGAACGGATCTGGGCCATGCTGCTCGATCCCAACACGCTGCAGGCGGTGATTCCGGGCTGCCACCAGGTCGAAAAGCTCTCGGACACGCATTTCCGCGCCGATGTCACCATCGGCATCGGTCCGGTGAAGGGGCGGTACCGCGCCGAAGTGACGCTGTCCGACCTCGATCCGCCGCATGCGGTCACGCTCGGCGGATCCGCCGACGGCGCGCTGGGATTTGGCAGCGGCGAGGGACGCATCACGCTGACCTCGAACGACAACGGCAGCACCACCGTTCGCTACGTCTACACCGCGGCGATCGGCGGCAAGGTGGCAAGCATCGGCGGGCGGCTGCTCGATGGCGCCGCCCGCGTCATCATCGGCCAGTTCTTCGCGGCGCTGGCGCGCGAGGCGGGAGGACGTCGCAGCGCGCGCCCGTCGCTCGCCGCCCGGCTGCGCCGCCTGTTCGGAGGCGGCCGATGAAGCCCGCCGCATTCGACTATGTCCGCGCCGAACATATCGACGAAGCGCTCGCCGTGCTGGAGCGGGAAGGCGGCGACGCGCGCGTCGTCGCCGGCGGGCAGTCGCTGATGGCGATGCTCAACATGCGGCTGGCGAGACCCAGCACGCTGGTCGACATCATGCGCCTGCCCGAGCTCGCGCGTATCGACAGCAGCCGCGGCGTCGTCACGGTCGGGGCGGGCGTCCGCCAGGCGGCCCTGCTGGCATGGCCCGAGCTCGCAAGCCGCCTGCGCCTGGTCGCGCTGGCCCTGCCATGGACCGGTCACGCGCAGACGCGCAGTCGGGGCACGGTCTGCGGGTCCATCGCGCATGCCGATCCGAGCGCCGAATTGCCGCTGGTGCTGCAGGCGCTGCGCGGCGAGGTGCATCTGCGCAGCGCCCGGCGACGGCGCAAGGTGGCGGCGCAGGATTTCTTTGCCGGCATGATGGCCACGGCGCGCGCCGACGAAGAACTGATCGAGGCGGTGTCGTTCCCCGCCGGCCACCAGCGTTGCGCGTTTCGCGAGGTGGCGCGCCGTCACGGCGATTTCGCCATCGTCGCCTGCGCGGCGGTGCGGACGGAGCAGGGCGCGCGCCTGGCGGTCGGCGGCGTCGCCGACATGCCGGTGGTGCGCGAGTTCCCGCGCCTCGACGGCGGCGCGCTGGACGACGCATTGAACGGCTTCGCCCACGCGCTCGACGCCCGCGACGACGTCCATGCCACGGCGCGATACCGCCGCGACCTGGTGCGCGCGATCGGCCGCGACCTGGTGCGCGAGGTGCTGCAATGACGCGGCTGCAGGCCGGCCGGCGGCATCAGATCCGGTTCACCCTGAACGGCAGTCCCTGCGCGGGCGAGGCCGAGCCCCGCATGCTGCTGACGGATTTCCTGCGCCACCAGATCGGCGCCACCGGTACCCATGTCGGCTGCGAACACGGCGTCTGCGGCGCCTGCACCGTCGATATCGACGGACAGTTCGCGCGGGCCTGCCTGACCCTGGCCGTGCAGATCGACGGCTGCGACGTCCGGACCGTGGAAGGCCTGGCGCCGCAGCCGGACCGTCTCGGGGTGCTGCAGTCGGCGTTCAAGCGCAACCACGCGCTGCAATGCGGCTTCTGCACCGCCGGCATCCTGATGTCGCTCGACCGGTTTCTGCAGGACCACCCGAAGCCGGACGAAGCGGGCATTCGCGATCTCCTGAGCGGACACCTGTGCCGCTGCACGGGCTACACGCCGATCGTGCGCGCGGCGCTGGAGGCCGCCGAGGAACTCGCGGGCCATTCGGGCGGAGGCAAACCCGATGCTTGATCTCGGAACGAGTTTCGTCGCCAGCGTGGCGCGCGATCCGGATGCGCTGGCGATCGTCGGCGACGGCGTGCGGCTGACCTATGCGCAATGGTACGCCCGGATTTCGTCGCTGGTCGCGGGTTTCGACCGGATCGGGTTGAAGCCCGGCGATCACGTGGTGACGGTGCTGCAGAACTGCGAGCAGGCCGCGACGCTGCATTGGGCCTGCCAGCTGGCCGGTATCGTCATCACGCCGGTAAACTGGCGGGTGAAGGCCGACGAACTCGACTTCTACATCGAGGACTCCGAGGCCCGCGCCGTCGTCTACCAGGACATCTCGGCCGAGATGGTGGCGAGATCGACCCGCGCGGCGGCGCTGCTGCGCATCGGCGTCGGCCTCGACGCCCCCGGCGTTTTCGGCTTCGAGCGGATGGCCGGCGAGGCCGCACCTGAGGCGGCACCGCGCGCCAGCGGCGAAGCCTGGTCGATCATGCTCTACACGTCCGGGACCACGTCGAAGCCGAAAGGCGTGCCGCGGCGGCACCGCGCCGAACGCGCCGCGGCGGTCGCTCACGTCGCGCAGAATCTCTACCGGCGCGGCGAACGGACGCTCGGCGTGATGCCGCTGTACCACACCATGGGGGTGCGCTCGCTGCTCGCGATGTCGCTGATCGGCGGCGCATTCGTGTGCCTGCCGCGCTACGACACCAGCCGGGCGCTGGCGCTGATCGAGGCCGAAAAGATCAGCAACCTCTATCTGGTGCCGACGCTCTACCACGACCTGGTGCACGCCCGCGAATTCGCCGCCACCGACGTGTCGAGCGTGCGCAAGCTCGGCTTCGCCGGCGCCTCGATGACCGACGGACTGCTGAAGATGCTGAGCGAGGCGTTCCGGCCCGACCTGTTCGTCAACCACTACGGCAGTTCCGAGATCTACACCTTCACCGTCGACCAGAATGCGCCCGCCAAGCCGGGGTCCGCGGGCAAGGCCGGGATCAACCAGCACATCAAGGTGGTCAGGCTGAACGCGCGATCGCCCGATGACGTCGCCGCCACCGGCGAGGAGGGCGAGATCGTCGCGCTGCTGGCGGGCGACGAGTCGTTCGAGGGCTACTGGCGCCGGCCGGATGCGAATGCAAAGGCGCTGCGCCAGGGCTGGTACTTCACCGGCGACACCGGCTTCGTCGACGCCGAGGGCGACCTGTTCGTCACCGGCCGCGTCGACGACATGATCATCACCGGCGGCGAGAACGTCTCGCCGGTGGAGATCGAGAGCTACCTGTCGCTGCATCCCGGCGTGCTCGAGGTCGCGGTGGTCGGCCTTGCCGACGAGAAATGGGGCAAGATCGTCGCTGCGTTCGTGAAACGCAGGGGCGCCGTGACCGAGCAGGAACTGGCGGAGTTCTGCCGGGCATCGGGGCTTGCCAACTTCAAGCGACCGCGGCGCTTCATCTTCGTCGATGCGCTGCCGAAGTCCCCGGTCGGAAAATTGCTGCGCCGCCTGCTCGTCGCCGGCGAGTACCAGCGCGAACAATCCCCGCCACCGAGCGCGGCCTGAAACCCGCAAAAAGAAAGGATAAAGCATGTCGTCTCCCTACAGCTTCACGGATCCCCGCCTTGGCAAGCTTGACGGCTTTGCCGTCGAGATCGACGAGGCGCACGAGCGCGCCGACATCATTCTCAACCGGCCGCCCTACAACGTGGTGTCGATGCCGCAGCGCGACCAGCTGCGGCTGGCGTTCGAGACGCTGGACGAGGACGTGCGCGTGCGCATCATCGTGGTGCGCTCGATCGGCGAGCATTTTTCCAGCGGCGGCAACATTGGCGGCTTCATGGAGGCGTCGCCGGAGCACGTCTCCAGGCTGGCGTGGAACATCGCCTCGCCCACGCGCTGCGCCAAGCCGGTGATCGTCGCCAACCGCGGCTACTGCTTCGGGGTCGGCTTCGAGCTGTCGCTGGCGTGCGACTTCCGGATCGCGTCGGAGACGACGCTGTACGCGCTGCCGGAGCAGAAGCTCGGCCAGATTCCGGGGTCGGGCGGCTCCGCGCGCCTGCAGAAGATGATCGGCATCACCCGCACCAAGGACATCGTGATGCGGTCGAAGCGCATCTCGGCGAAGCAGGCGCTGGAGTGGGGCATCGCGACCGAATGCGTGCCGGACGCCGAGCTCGAAAAGGCGACCGACAGGCTGGTCGACGAACTGCGGACGTTCGCGCCGCTGGCGCAGCGCACTGCCAAGAAGCTGCTCAACGACACCGAGGATTCCACGCTGACGGTCGCGATCGAGCTGGAGGGCCACTGCTACAGCCGGCTGCGGCAATCGGACGACTTCAAGGAAGGCGTCGAGGCGTTCAACGCAAAACGCCCGCCGAAATTCGTCGGCCGCTGACGGCGTCGCAAACAAACAGAAAACGGGGGGAACGGACATGGCGATCGTGAATATTGATGAGGCTCAGAACGTGTCGATTGACGCCAGCCGGCGCGCGAGGAACGCTGTGATGGCGTCGGTGCTCGGCTGGTCGCTGGACCTGTTCGATCTGTTCATCCTGCTCTACGTGGCGCCGGTGGTGGGGGCGCTGTTCTTTCCATCGAGCATCCCCACGCTGTCGCTCGCCGCGGTCTACGCATCGTTCGCGGTGACGCTGCTGATGCGCCCGGTCGGCTCGGCGCTGTTCGGCCACTACGCCGACGTCCACGGCCGCAAGGGCGCAATGCTGGTTGCCATCGTCGGCGTCGGGGTCAGCACCGCCGCATTCGGCCTGCTGCCGACGATCGCGCAGGTCGGCGTCCTCGCGCCGATCCTGTTCCTGATCCTGCGGCTCATCCAGGGCGTGTTCGTCGGCGGCGTGGTGGCGTCGACCCACACCATCGGCACGGAATCGGTCTCGCCGAAGTGGCGCGGCGCGATGTCGGGGCTGGTCGGCGGCGGCGGCGCGGCGATCGGCTCGTTGCTGGCGTCGTTCGTGTTCCTGATCGCGTCGTGGCTGTTTCCAGGCGATGCATTCGCCGTCTGGGGCTGGCGATTCATGTTCTTCTGCGGGCTTCTGAGTTCGCTGCTCGGCTGGTTCCTGTTCAAGAACCTGGAGGAATCGCCGTTCTTCAAGGACTATCTGAAGCGGCGCGCGGCCGGCCAGACCGTGGCGACGCCGTCCCCGGTGAAGACGCTGTTTTCGGGCAGCTATCGCCATGTCCTGCTCCTCAACCTGATGCTGACTTTCGGCGGCGGCGCCGGCTACTACCTGACCTCCGGCTATCTCCCGGCGTTTCTCAAGGTGGTCAACGGGATTCCCAACAGAACGTCCTCGATCGTACTGATGGGCGCCAGCGTCATCGCACTGGTATCGACGCTGCTGTTCGGTGCGCTGAGCGACCTGATCGGCCGCAAGAAGACCTTCCTCCTGGTCGGCGTCGGCATGGCGGTCCTGCTGCCGCTCTGCTACCTGAACCTGGCGAAGACCACCGATACCACCGCGGTGACGTTCTATGCGCTGGCGATCGCGTTTCTCGGCAATGCCGGGTACGCGCCGATCCTGATCTTCCTCAACGAGCGGTTCCCGACCGAGATCCGCGCCAGCGGCACCGGACTGTCCTGGAATATCGGCTTCGCGCTGGGCGGCATGATGCCGACCTTCGTGTCGTTGGCAAGCAGCGGCCCCGCACAGATCCCGATGTCGCTGTCGATCTTCATCGTGGTGATCTTCGTCATCTATCTCGTCGGCGCCGTGCTGATCCCGGAAACCAAGGGGGATTTCCGCTGATGGCGGCGCCGGCCGGGTCCGGCCAGGCGGTGGACGACGCCTCGTTCGACGATGTGATCGTGGGCGGAGGATCCGCGGGCTGCGTGCTGGCCAACCGGCTGTCGCAGAACGGCCGGCGGCGGGTGCTGCTGATCGAGGCCGGGCGCGACACGCCGCCGGGGGCGGAGCCCGCCGAGATTCTCGACAGCTACCCGATGCCGCTGTTCTTCGGCGACCGCTATATCTGGCCCGGTCTCACCGCGTCCGCCGGGCGGGCAAGGGACGGCCGGAAATTCTCGCGGGCCTACGAGCAGGGCCGCGTGATGGGCGGCGGTTCCAGCATCAACGTGCAGTCGGCCAATCGCGGCCTGCCGCGGGACTATGACGAATGGCGCGACCTCGGAGCGGCCGGCTGGGGCTGGGATGACGTGCTGCCCTACTTTTGCAGGCTGGAAACCGATCTCGATTTCGAAGGCGAGCTTCACGGCAGCGGGGGCCCGATTCCGATTCGCCGGGTCTTCAGGCCGGACTGGCCGCCGTTTGCCACGGCGGTGGGCGAGGCCTTCGCCGCCACCGGGCTGGCTTTCCGGTCCGACCAGAACGGCGACTTCGAGGATGGCGTTTTCCCGCCGGCGTTCTCCAACCGCAACGACCGCCGTGTCTCGGCGGCTTCGGGCTATCTGAACGCGACGACGCGCCGCCGCATCAATCTGACCATCTGGTCCGACACCGTCGTCGACCAGCTGATCATGGACGGCCGGCGCGCCACTGGCGTTCGCGTCACCCGCGACGGCGGGCGCAGCACCGTGCGCGCCGGGCGTGTGATTTTGACCGCCGGCGCCATTCTCTCGCCCGCCATCCTGATGCGGGCCGGGATCGGACCCGGCGCCGCGCTTGCCGATCTCGGCATCGACGTCGCCGTCGACCGGCCGGGCGTCGGCGGCAACCTCCGCGATCATCCCGCGCTGACGTTCTGCCAGTTCCTGCCACCCCATCTGCGGCTGCCGCGGTCGCAGCGGCGGGCGAGTTTTGTGGCGCTGCGCTATTCGTCGCGGCTCGACGGCTGCGACCGCTCCGACATGTATCTCACCGCGGCGGCGCGCGCCGGGTGGCACCGGCTCGGCGCGCGGCTCGGCCTGTATTTCTTCTGGTGCAACCGGCCCTATTCGGCGGGGCAAGTGACGCTGGCGTCGTCCGATCCGCGCGACTATCCGGTGGTGGATCTCAACCTGCTCGATGACGCGCGCGACCTCGAGCGGCTGATGGCGGCGGTCAGACTGCTGGCCGGCCTCGTGGTTCACCCGCGGCTCAGCAGTGCCGCCGGCGATTTCTTTCCCGCCTCGTTTTCGCCGCGGATCAAGCGGCTGAGCCGCTACGGTGCCGTCAACGCGCTGGTGGCGTCGGTGCTGGGCGCCATGCTGGACCTTCCCGCCGCGTTCCGCCACGCCGTGATCCGGCGATTCCTGCTGAATGGCGCGGCGTTCGAACAGGTCATCGCCGACGACCGCGCGCTCGAGGAATTCGTTCGCCGCAGCGTGTTCGGGGTCTGGCATCCGACCGGCACCTGCCGCATGGGCGATCCGTCCGATCCACGCGCGGTGGTCGACCCCGACGGCAAGGTGATCGGAACCGACAACCTCTATGTCGCCGACGCCTCGGTGATGCCGCGCCTGCCCACCGCCAATACCAACATTCCCACCATCATGATCGCGGAGAAGATCAGCCACGGCCTGGTGGCGCGGGGATAGCCCGCATCCGGCATGCTGGACTACGGCCGCCGCGGCGTTGCGACGACAGGCCGGATCAGGCGCCCCAGCGCAGCGCCGCCGTGTGCACCGGCGCATCCCACAGCGCCTTCGCCTGCTGGTCGAGCACCGAGACCGTGATCGAGGCGCCGGCCATGTCGAGCGAGGTGACATAGGAGCCGGTCAGGAAGCGCGTCGCCGCGATCCCCGCGCCGTCCAGGATGCGCTTGGCGCTGTTGACCATCAGATAGAGTTCGATCAGCGGCGTCGCGCCGAAGCCGTTGACCAGCAGCAGCACCTCGCTGCCGCGCTTCGGCGCCAGGTCCTTGAGAATGGCGCCGAGCAGTTCGCCGGCAATGGCGTCGGCGGGAGCCAGCGGCACCCGGCGCCGGCCGGGCTCGCCATGGATGCCGACGCCCATCTCCATCTCGTTGTCGGCCAGCGTGAAGTTCGGCCGCCCGGCCGCCGGCACGGTGCACGGCGTCAGCGCCACGCCCATCGAGCGGGTGCGGCGGTTGACGTCGTCGCCGAGCGCCTTGAGCGCGGCGAGCGGCGTTCCGGTTTCGGCCGCGGCGCCGACCATCTTCTCCACGATCAGGGTGCCGGCGACCCCGCGCCGGCCGGTGGAATAGGTCGAGGTCTCGACCGCGACGTCGTCGTCCGTCACCACGGTGGCGACCTCGCGCCCGGCCATCTCGGCGGCCATGGTGAAATTCATCACGTCGCCTTCGTAGTTCTTGACGATGAACAGCACGCCGGCGCCGGTGTCGACGGCTTCGGCCGCCTCGACCATCTGGTCCGGCGTCGGCGATGTGAAGACGTGGCCGGGGCAGGCGGCATCGAGCATGCCGAGCCCGACAAAGCCCGCGTGCAGCGGCTCGTGCCCGGAGCCGCCGCCGGAAATCAGCGCGACCTTGCCCAGCGTCAACACGCGGCGGCGGACGAATTTCCGCTCGGCGCCGAGCAGCAGGATGTCGGCATGGGCGGCCGCCAGGCCATCAAGGGATTCCTCGAGCACGGTCTCGGCGCTGTTGATCAGTTTCTTCATGACATCCCTCCCGCTTGTTGGTCCCGTGGCCCGGTTTGCTCAGCCGATGCTTTCCGCGAAGCGCGCGGCCCTGGCCGCGAAATCGACCACGAGCTGCTCGAGCGCCTGGTTCTTCTTGTCGTCGCCGAGGTCCGGCACCGTCACCGCGATGGTGCGGGTGTGGGCTTCGCGGTGCGGCGCGCGCAGCCGCCCGGGATGCGCGCGGCCATAGGCTTCGAGGAATGCCGCCCGCTCGCCGCCGGCGAGGTGGCAAACCTCGAAAATGATCGCCACGTGCTTGGCCGGGATCGGCACCAGGTAGGCGGGGTTGGTGATCTGGGTGATGAAGGAGCGGTTCTTGCCGAGCGCCGCGGCGAGCTTCAGCCGCGTGCCGGACGGGCGGTTGTCGAGCACCCGCCGCAGGATGTTCTTGTACTCCGCCACGTTGTTGTCGCCGTGGCCGTGCGATTCCTGGCCCGCGTCGTCCTTCATCGGTTCACCGTTGCAATGGCTGCCTTGAGCTGGGCAACGGCCACCGGTGCCACCGAAAAAGTCGTGAGTCCAGTCGCCAGCAGCGCGGCCGTCAGGCGGGTGTCGGCCGCGGCGTCGCCGCACAGCGAAACCTCGACGCCGCGGGCGCGGCCGGCGTCGACGGTAAGGGCGATCAGCGCCAGCACCGCGGGATTGCCGGTGTCGTTGAGATCGGCGACCGCGCCGATGTCGCGCGCCGCGGCCATGGTGTACTGGGTGAGGTCGTTGGAGCCGATCGAATAGAACGCGGCGGCGAAATCCTCGGCCCGCAGCGCCGCGGCCGGGACCTCGACCATGATGCCGAGCGGCGGCCGGTCGCAGGCGATGCCTTGTGCCCGCAGCGCCGCGACCTCGGCATCGAGCAGCGCATCGGCGGCCTCGAGCTCCGAAGGAACCGCGACCATCGGCAGCATCACCTTCAGCGCCCCGTGCGCGGCGGCGCGCGCCAGCGCCCGCAACTGCACGCGGAAGACGTCCGGGCGGGCCAGCGACAGCCGGATGCCGCGGACGCCGAGAAACGGATTGCTCTCGCGATCGAGCGTCAACCCGGCGATCGGCTTGTCGCCGCCGGCATCGAGGGTGCGGATCGTCACCGGCCGCCCATCGGCCCAGCTCAGGATCTGGCGGTAGACCGCATACTGGGTGTCCTCGTCGGGCAGGCCGCGCGCGGCCTCGAACAGGAATTCGGTGCGCACCAGGCCGATGCCGTCGCAGATCGCGGGATCGAGACCGGCGAGATCGGTGGGCGCGGCGATGTTGAGCAGCACCGCGATGCGGCGGCCGTCGGCCGTGACCGCCGGCCCGGCGCGGCCGGTCTCGGCGGCGGCGCGGGCGGCATTCGCCGCCGCCATGCGTTGCTCGAACCGGCGGCGCGTCTCCGGTTCGGGATCCAGGATCACGATGCCGGCGTCGCCGTCGACCAGGGCCACGGTCGGCGGCTCGCCCTGCCACGACAACGGGCCAAGCCCGACCACCATGGGAGCGCCGCGCGCGCGCGCCAGCATCGCCACATGCGAGGAGGGCGAGCCCGATGCCAGCGCCAGCGCGCCGCCGAGCGTCCAGTCGGCGGCGAGAAAGGCCGAAGGCGAAATGTCGTCGCAGGCGACGATGGCGCCGCCGCTGATGGTCGCGGCCGCATCGATGCCGTTCAGGCGCGCGAGCACGCGGTCGCGGATGTCGAGCAGGTCGGCGGCGCGGGCGCGAAAATGCTCGTCCCCCGCCGCGCGGTAGTCGGCGATCTCGGCGTCGAGCGCCGCGCGCCAGGCATGGTCGGAGGCAATGCCGGCCTCGATCGCGTCAAACGCTCCCTCCGCCAGCGCCTCGTCATCCAGCATCGCGACCTGGAATTGCAGGATATCCGCCGCATCGCCCTCGACCGTCTCGACCAGCGCGGCGAGCTCCGCGGTCGCCGCCTCGATCGCCGCCTGCAGCGCGGTCCGCTCCTGCGCGGGATCGCCGATCTGGGTCCGGCTCGCGACCGCGGCCGTCAGCACGGTGACCGGTCCCAGCGCGAGGCCCGGTGACGCGGCACGGCCGGTGAGGAGGATCTCGGCCACTGCGTTACGCCTCGCCGAAGCCGTCATGGACCAGCGCCAGCAAGGCGGCGAGCGCGGTTTCGCCGTCGGCGCCGGTGACGCGGAAATACAGCGTGGCGCCCTGCGGCGCCTTCACCCGCATCACCTTCACGGGGCTCTTGGCGTCGGTCCAGGGGCCATCCGCCTCGAGCGCGATCTCGATCTTCGCGGCAAAGCTCTTCGCGCATTGCGTGAGCTTGACCGACGGCCGCGCGTGCAGACCGACCGGATTGACGAGGACCGCCGAGCCCGTCAACGGCACCAAGGTTCCCGCCGCTCGGCTGGCGTTGGCGTCATGCATAGAGTTCCTCCGCGCTGCGCTTGACGGCAGACAGCGACGAGCCGCCCGAGGCTTCGGTCGCCGCGATTACCGCGCCCTCGACGACCGGGGCGTTGCACACCACGACGCGCGCGCGCCGCTCCTCGGGCAGCATCTCCACCGCCATTTCCGAATTGGTCTCGGCGCCGCCGAGGTCGACCAGGATCGCCACGCCGGCGGGCGACCAGGCGGCATCGATCGCCGCGAGGATGCCGGCCACATTGGTGCCCAGCCCGCCGTCGACGTCGCCGCCGGTCCAGGCCAGCGGCACCGCATTGCCGACCATCTGGCGCACCATGTCGGCCGCGCCCTCGGCGATCTTGAGGGAATGGGAAACGATCACGATTCCGACGTTGGCGGAATTTGCATTGCTCATCTGTCTGCCTCGAATTCCAGTGTCCTGACTGCGGCGTCGATCAGCAGCGACACCGAGCGCGAGCCCGGATCCATGTGACCGATCGACCGTTCGCCGAGGAACGACGCACGGCCGCGGATCGCGAGCATGGGGGTGGTGCGGTCGGCCGCAGCCGCGGCCGCGGCCGCGATCGCCTCGCCGTCGCCGCCGGCCGCGAACACGGCATGGACCGGTACCAGGACGTCGAGCAGCGTCTTTTGCCCGGCGTCCGACCGGCCGCGCGCCTTGACGGCGGTGATCGCCTTGTCCGACGCCGTGACGAGGTCGGCGCGCGACGGCTGCTCGGGGAGCGACTTGCCGAACTCCATGAAGAAAGTGCCGACCAGCGGCCCGGAGGCGCCGCCGACCTTCATCACCAGCGTCATGCCGATCGCCTTTAGCATCTCCGGTGCTGATTTGTCCGCAAGCGCGGGCAGCGCCGCGAGCACCGCCTCGAAGCCCCGCTTCATGTTCAGCCCGTGATCGCCGTCGCCGATCGCCTGGTCGAGGCTGGTGAGTTCGTCGGCGTGCGCGATCATCGCCGCCGCGAGCGCCCGCACCAGTCTTTCCCTGGTCGCCTGATCGAACGTCATGCCGCGAGCCTCCTGCCGGCCGCGTCGAAGAACAGCGGATTGTTGAGGTTGAGCGATACCACGTCTCCCGCGCCCAGCTCCGCCTCCGGGTCCGACAACGTCACCACCGGCTGGCCGCCGAGGTCGAGGTGGAGGTAGCTCTGGTCGCCCAGGTGCTCGATCCGCGTCACGGTCGCGCACACCGCACCGCTGCCGCGCGCGATCGTCAGGTGCTCGGTCCGCGCGCCGATGGTCCTGGCTCCGTGCGGCACGCCGGCGAAGACCTCGGCCGGCAGCAGGTTGATGGTCGGCTGGCCGAGCCGCGCCGCGACATAGGCGTTGATCGGGTTCTCGTAGATCTCGCGCGGCGTGCCGATCTGCATCAGCCGTCCGGCCTCGATCACGCCGATCCGCGACGCCATGGTCATGGCCTCGGTCTGGTCGTGGGTGACGTAGAGGATGGTGGCGCCGAGGTCGGTCTGGATGCGCTTGAGCTCGAGCCGCATCTCGCCCCGCAACTTGGCGTCCAGCGACGACAGCGGCTCGTCCATCAGGTAGATCGCGGGCGAGCGCACCAGGGCCCGGCCGATCGCGACCCGCTGCATCTGGCCGCCGGACAGTTGCGTCGCCTTGTTCTGCAGCTTGGTTTCGATGTGGAGCAGCCGCGCGACCTGCTCCACCTTGGCGCGGATCTCGGCTTCCGGGACGCGGCGGATCGGCGCGTGCAAGGCGAAGGCCATGTTCTCGAACACCGTGAGGTGCGGGTACAGCGAATATTGCTGGAACACGAAGGCGACGTCGCGGTCGGCCGGCGCGTCAGCCGTGACGTCGCGCCCGTCGATCCGGATCGTGCCGGTGTCAGGCGTCTCCAGCCCGGCGACGAGGCGCAATGTGGTGGTCTTACCGGCGCCGGTCGGACCCAGCAGCGCGACGAATTCGCCGTCGGCGACGGTGAGCGACAGCGCGTCGACGGCCGGCGCCGCGGCGCGCGCCCCCGACTTGAAGGTCTTGGAAACCGCCCTGATCTCGACCTCAGCCATGCGCGCCCCCCTCGTGCAGTGCGGTGCGGATGGCCCGGCCGGAGGCCTGGTCGAAGATCGACAGCGTGTCGGGCCGGAAGTCGAGCCCGACGGTTTCCCCGGTCCGGAACGCCAGGTTGGCGGCGGTGCGGGCCTTGAGCGCGCCGTAGCGCGTCGTCACCGTGACGATCTGGGTGGTGCCGAGATATTCCGCCCCATAGACCTCGCCCCGCACCATGCCGCGCTCGGCAAAGCGCACGTGCTCGGGCCTGACCCCGAGCACCAGGTCGCTCTCCGCCAGCGCCTCGCGCGCCGGCGGGATCGCGACGTCGCGCTCGCCGAGCCGGATCGACTGCGCGCCGGTAGCCAGGCCGGCGCGGAACGGCAGGAAATTCATCGGCGGCGACCCGATGAAGTCGGCGACGAACAGCGAGGCCGGCCGGTCGTAGATGTCGCGCGGGCTCGCAACCTGCTCGACGACGCCGTTGTTCATCACCGCGATGATGTCGGCCATCGCCATGGCCTCGAGCTGGTCGTGGGTGACGTAGACCGTGGTGGCGCCGAGCCGGTCGTGCAGCGCCCGCAATTCGCGGATCATCGCCTCGCGCATTTCGGTGTCGAGCGCGCCGAGCGGCTCGTCCATCAGGAAGCATTTCGGCTTGCGCACGATCGCCCGCCCGAGCGCGACGCGTTGCCGGTCGCCGCCGGCGAGGCCCGACACCGGCCGGTCGAGCAGGTCGGAGATGCGCAGGATCCGCGCCGCCTCGACCACCCGCCGGTCGATTTCCGCCGCGCCGACGCCTTCGCATTTCAGCGGAAAGCCGATGTTGCGCCGGACGTTCATGTGCGGATACAGCGCGAACAGCTGGAACACGAACGCAATGTCGCGGGCCGAGGCCCGGTTCATGGTGACGTCCTCGCCGCCGAGCCGGATGGTGCCGGCGGTCGGCAATTCCAGCCCCGCGATCATGCGCAGCGTCGTGGTCTTGCCGCAGCCGGACGGGCCGAGCAGGCAGAGGAACTGGCCGTCCTCCACCGTGAAGCTGGCGGAGCGGACCGCATGGAAGGTCCCGAAGGACTTGTCGAGCGCTTCGACCCTGATCTGCGCCATCGGATTTATTCCCGCACCTTCGAGACGATGACGAACATCACCGTGCCGAACAGGGTGGTCGCAAACGACCATGAATAGAGTGTCAGAAAGAACGGCTGCATCAGCATCACGACGCCCGCGGCGATGATCGCCGTGGCGGCTGCTTCCAGCGGGCCGCGGCGCAGCATCCGGTCGACGAGGCCGGGCCGCGGCGGGGAGGGGCTGACATCGAGGCTCATTTGCGAACCGCTCCGAAGGTGATGCCGCGCAGCAGGTGCTTGCGCAGCAAGACCGTGAACACGACGATCGGAACGAGGAACAGCGTGGTGCCGGCGGCCACCGCGGGCCAGTCCTGGCCGCCCTCGCCGATGATGATCGGGATGAACGGCGGCGCCGTTTGCGCGTTGCCGGAGGTCAGCAGCACCGCGAAGGCGTACTCGTTCCAGGCGAAGATCAGGCAGAAGATCGCGGTGGCGGCGATCCCGGTGGTGGCCTGCGGCAGCACCACCCGGATGAAGGCCTGGAAGCGGGTGTAGCCGTCGATCATCGCGGCCTCCTCGTATTCGCGCGGGATCTCGTCGATGAAGCCCTTGAGCAGCCAGACCGCGAGCGAGACGTTGACCGAGGTGTAGAGCAGGATCATGCCGAGCCGGGTGTCCGACAGCCCGACGGTGCGATACATCAGGTAGATCGGGATCGCGACCGCGATCGGCGGCATCATCCTGGTGGAGAGGATGAAGAACAGCAGGTCCTCCTTCAGCGGCACGCGGAAGCGCGAGAAGCCGTAGGCCGACAGCGTGCCCAGCGCCACCGCCAGCACGGTCGAGCCGAACGCGATGATCAGCGAATTGACGAAGCGCGGCATGTAGTTGGACGGCCCCGCGATCACCATGTTGCGCGAGCGGGCGATGTCGTCGCACATCCCCTGCGGCGGCCCCAGGGTCTGGATGAAGTCCGGCGTCTGGCGCGAGCGGGTGGTGAACAGGTTGCAGTAGCCTTCGAGCGAGGGCTGGAACACGATCTTGGGCGGATAGGAGATGGCGTCGTCCGGCGACTTGAACGAGGTGAGGAAGATCCATACCAGCGGGATCATGGTGATGACGGCATAGAGCACCACCAGCGTGCCGGCGAAGCGCCGGGTGCGGGGCGTCGGTTCGACGACGGAATGGGCGGCGTTGGCGAGGCTCATCGGCTCTTCACCCGGTTCAGGGCCTTGACGTAGATGTTGGCCAGCCCAAACACCGTCACGAACAGGATGATCGCGAAGGCCGACGAATAGCCGGTGCGCCAGCTCTCGAAGGCGGCGCGCTTCAGCGTGATCGAGGCGACCTCGGTGGTGGAGCCAGGGCCGCCGCCGGTGAGCAGGTTGACCATGTCGAACATCTTGAAATTCTCGATGCCGCGGAACAGCACGGCGAGCATGATGAACGGCAGCGCCATCGGCAGCGTGATCGACCAGAACTGCCGCCATTTCGACGCGCGGTCGACCTCGGCGGCCTCGTAGATGTAGTCCGGGATCGAGCGCAGGCCGGCCAGGCAGATCAGCATCACGTAGGGCGTCCACATCCAGGCGTCGACGATGACGATGGCCCAGGGACTGAGCGTCACGTCGCCCAGCATCTGGAACGAGGAGGCGTCGCGTCCCAGCACGAAGGCGACCACGTAATTGAAGAGCCCGATCTGCGGCTGGTAGAGAAAGGTCCAGAAATTGCCGACCACCGCCGGCGACAGCATCATCGGCAGCAGGATGATGGTGGTCCAGGCGCCATGGCCGCGGAATTTCTTGTCGATCAGGAAGGCCAGGCCGAAACCGAGCACCGTCTCGATGATGACGGTCCAGATCACGAAATGCGCCGTCACCTGCATCGCCGCCCAGATGTCCGGGTCGGTCAGGATCGACTGGTACCAGTCGATCCCGAGCCAGCGCGTCGGAATGTTGGCGCGGTTGGCGCGGTAGTTGGTGAACGACAGATAGATCGTCCAGATCAGCGGAAAGATGTTGATCGCCAGCAGCAGCACGATGGTCGGCGTGATGAACAGCCACGCCAGCGCCTTGTCCGACAGCCCCCGCAGCCGCCGCATCACCCGCGGCTGCGCCGTGGCGGCCGGGTATGCGATCCGTGATGAGGCGCTCAAATCGTTCATGGCGTGGGTCGACCTTTAAGTCCCGGCGAATTCGGCAGTCACCGGGACAGCCGCAGGTAAGAGGAGACTGCCCGGGGCGCGGGCGACCGCGCCCCGGGCGACGACACTAGTGCTCTGTTTCCGAAGTTCGCGATCCATCGCGGCATGTTCTGACGCGAACTTCGGAAACAAAGAGCACCAGCAAAACTATGATTCTAGTACCGCTTTCGATTTGAAGTTCCTGGAACGAATTTGCTGCTGCCGGTGCAGGAACTTCAAATCGGCGGTACTAGTACTAGAACTTCTTGCCTTCTTCCTTGAAGATAGCCTGCCAGTCCTTCACCAGACCGTCGAGCGCTTCCTTCGCCGTTCCCTTGTCGGCCACGACGTAGTCATGCACGCGCTTCTGTTCGGCTTGCAGCAGCTGCGCATAGGAGGGCTCGGCCCAGAAATCGACCACCATGCCCATCGACTTCAGGAACTCCTTCGCGAACGGCGCGCTGTTCGGGAAGCCGGGGTCGTTCAGCACCGACTTGGCGCAGGAATAGCCGCCCAGCGCCCACCACTTCTTCTGCACGTCGGCGCCGGCGAACCACTTGATGTATTGCAGCGCCTCGTTCTGGTTCTTCGAGTAGGAGACCACGGAGATGCCCTGTCCGCCGAGCTGCGTCGCCTGGGTGGTGGCGGCCGGATTGGAGAAGAAGCCGATCTTGTCGCCGCCGACATTGGGGTCCTTGTAGAGGCCGGGGAAGAAGGCGAAGAAGTTCATCTGCAGCGCCACCTGGCCCGACTTGAAGGCATCGAGGCCTTCCGACATGTAGGAGTTGGAGGCGCCGGGCGGCGTGCAGCACTTGTAGAGTTCCTTGTAGGCTTCGAGCCCCTTGACCGCGCCCGGCGAGTTGACGAAGCCGTCCATCGCATAGGGCTTCTTGGGATCGTCGTATTTGAAGCCGTAGTCATAGAGATAGTTCGAAACGCCCATGGTGATGCCTTCCGAGCCGCGCTCGGTGTAGATCGACGCGCCGTAGACCTTCTTGCCGTCGATCTCGCGGCCCTGGAAGAACTTGGCGATGTCGTGCAGTTCGTCGAGCGTCTTCGGCACGGCGAGATCGCGGCCGTACTTGGCCTTGAAGTCCTTCTGGATCTCGGGCCGGGCGAACCAGTCCTTGCGATAGGTCCAGCCGACCGCGTCGCCCATCGCCGGCAGTGCCCAGTAGTTCGGCGTGTTCTTCGGCCACTCGGAATACCCGACCACCGTCGCCGGCATGTAGTCGTCCATGCTGATGCCTTCCTTCTTGAAGAAGTCATTCAGCTTGACGTACTGGCCGTTTTCCGCGGCGCCGCCGATCCATTGCGAATCGCCGATGATGAGGTCGCACAGCGTGCCGTGCGAATTCAGTTCGTTGAGAAAGCGGTCGGCATAGTTGGTCCACGGCACGAATTCGAACTTCATGCCGATGCCGGTCTTGGCGGTGAAATCCTTCGACAGTTCGACCAGCGCGTTGGCCGGATCCCATGCGGCCCAGCACAGCGTGATGGTCTTGCCCTGCGCCTGCGCAGGCGTCGTGGCGATACCCATGCTGAGGGCGGCGACAGCCCCTCCAGCAGCAACAAGCGCCTCTAGCGTATTCTTCATTGCGCGTTCCCTCCGAGTGGAACCGGCCAACGATGTGGCGCGGCTTTCCTGTCCGCTCGAATGCTTCGAGCAGAGCGATGTATCCTTGACGGGCTAGATAACCTGGACTGACGTTTCCTCGCGCTCAGCCGGATTCTTGAGTATCCGGTCGAGCTCGATTTGTTTAGTGCACCACGATTTACTAAACATTGCAAGTGGTCTTGAGCGACGGCGGCAGCATTGAGCCCGGCGCGATCGAAACAGTGTGGTCGTGCCGTCATATTCATCGGCGATTTTGCCGACCGAGTTGTGCTTTGCCGGCGCGCCGCGGCATCTGCGTGCAGACTTGCCGGCCGGAAGAAGCCTACAATCGCCGACGCATCCTAGTGTGGTGGATTTGACATTCGATTCAGTATTGCGGCGAACTCTCCAATCGAATGTCAAATCCAAAACCACACTAGAATCTTGAATTTGCTCGTGTCCCTTGGTTCTGACGTTCGTAACCGAGTTTGCCGCGAAGTGATACGAACGTCAGAACCGGGACACTGGGCTCCTTCACGGCGTCGCTTGTGCGGTGGGCCGCTTTCTGGGTAGCTTCCGGGCGCGCGGCACGCCTGCTTCGGGGGCTGCCCGGGGAGGATCGTCGGAAATGACGCAAGCCGTCGCGGTCAGGTCGAGGCTCGCAGCGATCCTGCGCGCCACCAGCGGCAATTTTCTCGAGCAGTTCGATTTCTTCCTGTTCGGTTTCTACGCCAGCAGCATCTCGAAGGCCTTCTTTCCGTCCGGCAACGAGGTCACGGGACTGATGCTCACCTTCGGGACGTTCTGGCTCGGCGCGCTGATGCGGCCGGTCGGCGCCATCGTGCTCGGGACCTATCTCGACCATGTCGGCCGCCGCAAGGGCCTGATCGTCACGCTGGCGATCATGGCCGCCGGCACCGCGTTGATCGCCGTGACGCCCACCTATGCGAGCATCGGTCTGGCGGCGCCGATCATCGTGCTGCTCGGGCGGCTGCTGCAGGGGTTTTCCGCCGGCGTCGAGCTGGGCGGCGTATCGATCTATCTGTTCGAGATCTCGACCCCCGGCAACCGGGGCTTCTACACCTCGTTCCAGTCGGCGAGCCAGCAGGTCGCGATTTTCGCCGCCGCCGTCATCGGCTACGGGCTGAGCGTGTCGCTGCCGACCACTGCGATTGCGGCATGGGGCTGGCGCATTCCGTTCTTCATCGGCTGCATCATCATTCCGTTCATCTTCGTGCTCCGCCGCTCGCTGGAGGAAACCCCGGAATTCCTAGCCCAGAAAAAGCCGCCGACCCAGCGGGAGGCGCTGCGCGCGATGGTGGCGAACTGGCCGGTTGTCGTGCTCGGCATGTTCCTCACGGCCATGACCACCGTCACCTTCTATTTCATCACCGTCTATACGCCGACCTTCGGCAAGAGCGTGCTCAGGCTGAGCGAAGCCGACAGCCTGCTGGTGGCCCTGCTGGTGGCGACCAGCAATTTTCTGTGGCTGCCGGTCGGCGGCGCGATCTCCGATCGGGTCGGCCGCAAACCCGTGCTGATCACGATCTCGACGCTGGCGCTGCTCACCGCCTATCCGGCGCTCACCTGGCTGGTGGCGTCGCCGACGTTCGTCAAGATGCTGGCGGTCGAACTGTGGTTCTCGATGTTTTTCGGGGTCTATAACGGCGCCATGGTGGCCGCGCTGTCGGAGCTGGTGCCGCCCTATGTGCGCACCACGTGCTTCGCGCTGGCCTTCAGCCTTGCGGTCGCCCTGTTCGGCAGCTTCACGCCGCTGGCCTCGACCTGGCTGATCAAGACCACCGCCGACCGCGCCTCGCCGGGCTACTGGCTGATGTTCGCGGCCGCGTCCGGCCTGCTCGCGACGCTGGTGCTCTATCGCAACCGCCGCGCCGCGGCGGTAACGGCCTGATGGGCGATGCCGTGACGGAGACGCGGGAATCGTACCCGGTGCCGGAGGCCGACGTCCTCGTGATCGGCGGCGGCAACGCCGGCCTTTGCGCCGCGATCAGCGCGCGCCGCACCGGCGCCTCGGTCGTGGTGGTCGAAGCGGCGCCGAAATTCTACCGCGGCGGCAACACCCGCCATACCCGCAACATGCGCTGCGCCCACGACGCGGCGACCGGGATCCTCACCGGCCCCTATCCCGAGCAGGAATTCTGGGAGGACCTGCTGCTCGTCACCGAAGGCGAGACCAACGAGGAACTGGCGCGGCTGATGATCCGCGAGTCCAAGGAGATCCTGAACTGGATCGTCGCGCAGGGCGTGCGCTGGCAGCCGTCGTTGGGCGGCACGCTCAGCCTCGGACGCACCAACTCGTTCTTTCTCGGCGGCGGCCGCGCCATGCTCAACGCGCTGTACCGGACCGCCGAGCGGCTCGGGGTGCGGGTGCTCTATGATGCGGAGGTGGTCGACCTCGAGATCGCCGGCGGCACGTTCAGGGCGGCCAGCGTCCGGCGACCGACCGGGACCCTACGCATCGGCGCCAGATCGCTGGTGGCGGCATCGGGCGGGTTCGAAGCCAATTTCGAATGGCTCCGGCAATCCTGGGGGCCGGTCGCGGACAATTTCCTGATCCGGGGCACGCCCTACAACCGTGGCACGGTGCTGCGCCTCCTGATCGACGCCGGCGTCGATCCGGTCGGCGATCCGACCCAGTGCCATGCGGTGGCGATCGACGCCCGCGCGCCGAAGTTCGACGGCGGCATCATCACCCGGCTCGATTGCGTGGTGTTCGGCATCGTCGTCAACAGCGAGGCCGAACGGTTCTACGACGAGGGCGAGGACATCTGGCCGAAGCGCTACGCGATCTGGGGGCGGCTGGTCGCCGCCCAGCCCGGCCAGATCGCCTACATCGTGTTCGACGCTTCGTCCCTGACCGAATTCATGCCGTCGCTGTATCCGCCCATCGCCGCGCCGAATCTCGGCGCGCTTGCGGCGCAGCTCGGGCTCGACGCGGCGGCGCTGCAGCGCACGGTCTCGACCTTCAACGCGGCGGTTCGGCCGGGGACGTTCGATGCGACGGTGCTGGACGACTGCCGCACCGAAGGGCTCGCTCCGCCGAAGAGCCACTGGGCGCGGCGGATCGAAGCGCCGCCGTTCTACGCCTATCCGGTGCGGCCGGGGATCACCTTCACCTATCTGGGCACGCGGGTCGACCGCCATGCGCGCATGTTGATGGCGGACGGGGCGCCCGCCGCCAACATGTTTGCCGCCGGCGAGATCATGGCGGGCAACGTGCTGGGGCGCGGCTACGCGGCCGGCATGGGCATGACCATCGGCAGCGTGTTCGGGCGCATCGCAGGACGGGAGGCCGCGGTCCATGCACGGTTCTGAGGCGCTCACCGAGGCCGACCGCCTGATGACGGTGTGCAATTCCTGCCGCTATTGCGAGGGCATCTGCGCCGTGTTCCCGGCCATGGAGGCGCGGCGATCCTTCGCCGACGGCGACCTCAACTACCTCGCCAATCTCTGCCACGATTGCGGCGCCTGCTACATCGACTGCCAGTTCGCGCCGCCGCACCAGTTCGACGTCAACGTTCCGAAAGTGCTGGCGCGCGTCCGCGCCGACTCCTACGCCGCCTATGCGTGGCCCGGCGCATTCTCCGTCCTGTTCCGCCGCAACGGCCTGGCGGTGGCGCTGGTCGCTGCCGCCTGCGTCGCGGCTTTCATCCTCGGCGTCGTCGCCAGTCGCGATCCCCGTGCGGTGTTCGCGGGCGGCGCGGGAGCCGGCGCGTTCTACCGGGTAATGCCGCACGGGGCGATGGCGGGCCTGTTCGCTGCGGCGTTCGGCTACGCGCTGCTCGCGCTCGTGCTCGGCGTACGGAAGTTCTGCAACGATATCGGCGCGCCGCCCGCCACCGCCGCGCCGCTCGCCGCGTTCTGGCGCGCGGTGCGTGACGCGGCGACGCTGCGCTATCTCGATGGCGGCGGCGAGGGCTGCTACGCCGCGGGCGACCGGCTCGACGACGATCGGCGGCTGTTTCACCACCTGACGGCCTACGGCTTCCTGCTGTGTTTTGCGGCCACCGTGGTCGGCACGCTTTATCATTACCTTCTCGGCCGCGAGGCGCCCTATCCCTGGTGGGACTTGCCGGTCGTGCTCGGGGTGCTCGGGGGCCTGGGGCTGCTGATCGGCCCCGCCGGCCTGTTGCGCGCGCGCGCGCGCCGCGATCCCGCAATGGGCGACGCCACGCCGCGCGGCTTGGATACCACGTTCACCACAATGTTGTTGCTGACGAGCCTCTCGGGCCTCGTGCTGCTGGGGCTGCGCGCGACGCCCGCCATGGGCGTGCTGCTCGCGCTGCATCTCGGCATCGTGCTGGCGCTGTTCCTGACGCTGCCCTACGGCAAGTTCGTGCATGGACTCTATCGCTTCGCGGCGCTGGTGCGCTACGCGCAGGAGCGAAACGGGGGGTGATCGGCGTCGGCGCGTTCTTGCGGATGCGCTAGTGGTCCGATTCTAACATTCGCATACCGTCGCCGCTGTCACTTTTGCGAATGTTAGAATCGATGGACCACTAGCAAGTATAAGTTTCTAGTGGAGTTTTGGATTTGACATTCGCTTTGAGAGCCCGCGGCGATGCTGAATCGAATGTCAAATCCACTCCACTAGAGTCTACCGCCAATACGCGCCGAACCGCTCGGTCAGCGCCCGGCACACCGCCTGCAGCTTTCTGACGATGGCCTCGTCGTCGGCGCGGTTGAACGCCTGCGTCGCCATCACGGTGGCCACCAGCGCGGCGCGACCCTGGATATCGAGGATCGGCACCGCGGTGGCGCGCAGTCCCGGGATCAGCATCTCGTCGACGGAAGCCGACATGGTTCTGCGCACCTGCCGGCGGATGGCGTCGACGTCGCCGCCCGGCGGCCCGGCCGCGGCGTCGTCCTCGCGCGCGGCGGCGACCTCGTCGTCATTCATGAAGCCGAGGAAGGCGTGTCCCGTGGCGGAGCCGAGCAGCGGCAGCACCGATCCCACGCTGAGCGAGGTGACGACAGGCCGGCGTCCGGCGTGCCAGCGCACGATGGTGGGCCCGAGCGGGCCGCGCGCGGCCAACAGCGTGGTGCGTCCGGTCTCCCGGGTGAAGGCGGCGATGGCCGGATCGGCCTCCGCGAACACATCGGTGCGGGCGAGCGCGGCAAGTCCCACCTGGATAGCCTGGGGGCCGAGTTCGTAGCGCCCCGACGACGGCTGCTGATGCGCCATGCCCGAGGCGATCAGGCTGGCGAGATAGCGGTGCGCCTGCGACGGCGACAGGCCGGAGCGCCGCGCCACGGTGCCAAGCGCCGCCGGTTCCGGCTCGGCGGCCAGCGCCGCCAGCACGCGAAAGCCGATCTCGACCGACTGGATGCCGCGCCGCGCCGTGGGCGCGGCGTCGTGGTCGTCTTCGTGCTCGGTTTGCGGCGCCATTTCTCGTGCAATCTAGCCGGTCATGCCGAGAGCCGACAGGAATTCCGGGCTGACGGGCGCGCCCTTGAGGCTGCCGTCGTCGCCGACCGTTGCCCAGGCGCGAACCTCGTGTCCGGTGGCGATGGGTTTGCCGTTCACGCTGAGGCGGTAGTCGACCCGAATGCGCCGCTCGCCTTCGGCCTGGGCCGCGACCGCGATGTCGAGCACGTCGTCGTAGCGCGCCGGCGCCCTGAAATCGGAATGGGCCTGCACGATCGGCGCCACCGCGCCGAAGCGCTGGCGAATCTCGCGCAAGCCCAGTCCGCGGCTGCGAAGCAGTTGCTGAAAGGTGTGGTCAAGCCAACGGAAGTAGTTGGGATAAAAGACGATTCCGGTCTCGTCGCAATCCCCCCAGGCGATCGTGACACTGGTCTCGAACATCGGCTCTTGCCTCTCGTTGTTGTCTAATGTAGAATGCATTCCACAATGTAAAAAATCAAGCGAGGAAATCGTGCGCATCGCAGTCCTTGGTGGCGGCCCTGGCGGCCTTTATTTCGCGTATCTCTGGAAACAGCGGCACCCGGACGCCCACGTCGATCTGTTCGAACAGAACGCCGCCGACGCCACCTGGGGTTTCGGCGTCGTGTTCTCGGAACAGGCGCTGGAGTTTCTGCGCGCGGATGATCCGGCCACCGTCGACGCCATCACGCCGCGGATGGAGAGCTGGAAGAACATCACGCTCAACCTTCGCGGCGAGACCGTCGACATCGACGGGGTCGGGTTTTCATCGATCGGCCGGCTGGCGCTCCTGAATATCCTGCAGCAGCGCGCGCGCGACGTGGGCGTCACGGCGCACTACCAGACGCAGATCCAGTCGCTCGACGAGCTTGCGGGCTACGACCTGATCGTCGCCGCCGACGGGCTCAATTCGCTGGTGCGGCGGGCCTTCGAAGGCGACTTCGGCACCTCGGTGTCCTATTCCGGCAACAAGTTCGCCTGGTACGGCACCACCAAGCGGTTCGAGACGCTGTCGCAGACCTTCGTCGCCACCGACCGCGGCGCCTTCAACGCCCACCACTACCGCTATTCGCCGACCATGAGCACGTTCCTGGTCGAGTGCGACCGCGCCACCTGGCAGCGCTACGGCTTCGCCGACAAGACCATCGAGCAGTCGCAGGCGATCTGCGAGGAGGTGTTCGCGCAAACGCTGGACGGCCACAGGCTGGTGTCGAACAAGTCGGTGTGGCGCAATTTCCCGTGGCTGTGGAACGAACACTGGTCGTTCGGGAACATGGTGCTGATCGGCGACGCCCTGCACACCGCGCATTTCTCGATCGGATCGGGAACGCGGCTCGCGCTCGAGGACGTCATCGCGCTGACCAAGGCGCTGGAAGCGTCGCCGAACGACCTTGCCGCGGCGCTCAAGCGCTATGAGGCCGACCGCAAACCGATCGTGAAGAAACTGGTGACCGCCGCGCGCACCAGCGCCGACTGGTACGAGGCGTTCGCCGATCACATGAAGCTCGATCTGATGGATTTCGCCTTCAGCTACATCACCCGCTCCGGGCGGGTGGACCTGGCGCGCCTGCGCGCGATGTCGCCGGCGTTCAGGGCGCGCTACGACGGCGCCGTGAAGGCGGCGCGCGGCCAGCTCCAGGCGGCGTCACGCCAATGAGCGCGTCGGCCCATCCCGTGATCGAGGATCAGGTGCCCGCGGCGAGCCCGGGGGCGCTGGAGATCGGCTTCTCCGTGCCGGAGCGCTACAACGCGAGCCGGATTCTGTTCGACAATATTGCCGCGGGGCGGGGGGAGCGGACTGCTCTCACCGGTCCGGCCGGCCCGCTCAGCTACGCCGCGCTGTGTGCCGACGCCGCGCGCTGGGGCAACGGATTTTTGTCGCTCGGGCTCGCGCGCGGCGACCGCATCCTGATGTTTCTCGACGATACGCCGGCCTATCCGGCCGCGTTCTTCGGCGCGGTCCGCGCCGGCCTGGTGCCGCTCCTGATCAACACGCTGACGCCGCCCGACCTGCTGCAATTCTACCTCGCCGATTCGGGAGCGTCGGTCGCCGTGACCGATGCGGAGTTCAGCGCCCGGTTCGACGCCATCGCCTGCGCCGGCACGCGGCTCCACACGCTCATCGTCGTCAACGGCATTGGCAGCGATCATGCGGTTCGCAATGGCCTCGCCGCCACCGAATGGCTGGCTCGGTTCTCCGCAAAACTTGCCGAGGCCGATACCCATCGCAACGACATGGCGTTCTGGATGTATTCGTCCGGCTCGACCGGGCGCCCCAAGGGCATCGTGCATCTGCAGCACGACATGGCCTATAGCGAGCTGGCGTTCGCCAGGCATGTGTTGAAGCTGAAGCCGGGCGACATCTGCCTTTCGGTGCCGAAGATGTTCTTCGCCTACGGCTTCGGCAATTCGGTCACCTTTCCGTTTTCGGTGGGGGCGACCACGCTGCTGTTGCCGGGCCAGCCCAAGCCCGAGACCATCTTCGCCGCGATCGAGCGGTTTCGTCCGACGGTGTTCTTCGGGCTGCCGACGCTCTACACCGCGCTGACCAAGGCGAGCGGCGCGCGCGGCGTCGACTTCTCCTCGCTGCGGCTTTCGCTGTCGGCCGCCGAGGTGCTCTCGGCGGAAGTGTTCAACGGCTGGAAGGGCCTGACCGGGCTCGACATCGTCGAGGGGCTGGGCTCGACCGAAGTGCTCCACGTCTATCTGTCGAACCGGGAGGAGGCCAAGAAGCTCGCCTCCGCCGGCCAGCGCGTGCCCGGCTACGAAATCGCGCTCAAGGCCGCCGACGGCCGCAGCGTCGAGGACGGCGAGGAGGGAATCCTGTGGGTGCGCGGCGATTCCAACACGCCGCTGTACTGGAACAGGCCGGACAAGACCGCCGAGACCATCCGCACCGGCGGCTGGATCTACACCGGCGACCGTTTCGTGCGTGACGCCGACGGTTTCTATTTCTTCCGCGGCCGCGCCGACGATCTGATCAAGATCTCCGGACAATGGGTCTATCCACTGGAGGTGGAGCTGTGTCTGGCCGACCATCCCGGGGTGCGGGAATGCGCGGTGTTCGCGCTCGAGCTGCCGGACCGGCGGATGACGCTGAAGGCGGCCGTGGTGATGAATACGATCGACTTCGACACGGCCGCGGCGACCAAGGCCCTGCAGGACTTCGTCAAGGCGAGGCTGCTGCCGCACAAATATCCCCGCGAGGTGCAGTTCTTCAGCGAGTTGCCGAAGACCGGGACCGGCAAGATCGATCGCCAGGCGCTGGTAAAGGCGCCGCGCATGTGAAGGCCGCGCGCGAGAGCGGGGCGCCGCGCGCGGCTGCGTCCGGCGCAACCCTCACTTGTCGGTGAAATTGCCCCTGCCGGCTTCACAGGGTCCGGTGGACTGGACTAGGTTACCGCACCTCAAAGCGGGTGGACCGGTCAGCGTGCAAGCAAGCTTGAAAACCTCCGCGACATTTTGTCTTGTCGTGGCACTGATGGGCGTGTCGGTGATGTCCCGGGCCGCTGCCGAACCGCAGGATCTGAGCGGAGTGTGGATTCCGGACGTGCGCGACCAGAAGCGCCAGGAAACCGAGAATATCCCGCCCTGGAAGCCCGATATCCTGCCGCAGGTTCAGCGCCTGGTGGCCGAGGAGAAGGCGGGGCGGCCGTTCCTCGTGCTCAGCCATTGCCTGCCGCACGGCATGCC
>JBKQQE010000106.1:0-3040 GCA_052326245.1 Xanthobacteraceae bacterium
GCCGGAAACTACCTATGCGGCTCACGACGATCAGGTCGACGAGCCCGCCTTTTGCGCCTGGGCCGCGTCGGTGTTCAAATTGTCGTGCCGAACAAGGCTCCGACGCCTGTTGTCACCCCCATCGCCAGCGCGCCCCAGAAGGTGACGCGCAAGGCGCCCAGCGCCATTGGCGCGCCGCCCGATCGCGCCGCCAGGGCGCCGAGGATGGCGAGGAAGATCAGGGATGCGGCGGCGACGAAAAGGATCAGCTCGGCGCGGGGCGCCAGCGCGGCAATGACGAGCGGCGCCGTCGCTCCCGCAGCAAAGGCCGCGGCGGAAGAGAAGGCCGCTTGAATCGGGCGCGCCTTGAGCGTTTCGGAAATGCCAAGCTCGTCGCGCGAATGTCCCATTACGATGAGTAACTCGATGCACGAGGCTTGGTGGGGGCGGCCGCCGACGTTGAGCCGGAAATCTCAGTCCAAGCTCGGTGGCGGCGATGGTGGATAGTCAGTGACCAATTGGGGAGCGCCGGTCCATGGAGTCGAATGGCAAAAATCCTGGGGCGCCGTCGCCGTTCGGTATTCTGACTCGCGTCCTAAGGGGGCGGCCGCTCGCCAATCGGGAAGGCCGCTCGCGCGAGATAGGCGTCGCCGAAGGCGTGCCGGCGCTCGGGCTCGACGGCCTGAGTTCGTCGGCGTACGGACCGGAAGCGGCTCTCAGCATCCTGGTCGCGGCGGGCGCGGCCGGGCTCGCCGACCTCGGCCCGGTCATGCTGGTCATCCTCGCATTGCTCGGGATCCTCTTCGTCTCGTACTGGCAGACCATCAAAGCCTATCCGATAAGCGGCGGCGCCTACACGGTAGCCAAGGAAAACCTTGGCGTGAACGCGAGCCTCCTGGCATCCGCAGGCATCATGGTGGATTACGTCCTGAACGTCGCGGTCGGCATTTCCGCGGGCGTGGCGGCCCTGATTTCGGCGGTGCCGGCGCTGCACGCGTATACGCTGCCGCTTTGCCTTGGTATCCTCGTCCTGCTGACGTTCGTCAACCTCCGGGGGACGATGGATGCCGGGCGGTTGTTCGCACTACCCACGTATCTGTTCATCGCGTGCTTCATGATTGTTCTCGCCCTCGGCGCTTATGCCGCCCTGACGAGCAGCGGACACCCGCTGCCGGTGGTTTCTTCTTCGCCGCCGCCCAGAGCGGTCGAAGCGGTTGGCCTGTGGCTGCTGCTGCGGGCGTTCGCCAGCGGTTGCACGGCGATGACCGGCATCGAGGCGATCAGCAACGCTGTCGACGCATTCCGCGAGCCGTGCGTGACCAACGCCCGTAGGACGCTCGCGGTTATTGTCGTAACTTTGGGCATTCTGCTCGGCGGCATCGCCTACCTCGCGATGTCTTATGGCATCATGTCCATGGACCAGACGCAGCCTGGTTACCAAAGCGTCTTGTCGCAACTCGTCGGCGCGGTGGCGGGACGGGGCATCTTCTATTACGTGGCAATTGCCAGCGCGCTGTGCGTCCTTTGCCTATCCGCGAGCACGAGCTTCGTCGGTTTGCCACGTCTGTGCCATATCGTGGCGCAGGATG
Organism: Xanthobacteraceae bacterium; assembly: GCA_052326245.1. Classification (GTDB taxonomy): domain Bacteria; phylum Pseudomonadota; class Alphaproteobacteria; order Rhizobiales; family Xanthobacteraceae; genus Bradyrhizobium_A. Next base: position 1,569 of record JBKQQE010000106.1, read on the forward strand.
AGTTCTTGCCGCGGCCGTTTGCGACCTTCGGACGACGACTGGTATCTTCTGTCGGCATCATCTATCTCGCGGTAACAGCCGGCCTGCTGTTGACCGCTTTTGACGGCATCACCGATCGCTTGATTCCGCTGTTTGCCATCGGCGCGTTCTTGACATTCACCATGTCGCAAGCGGGCATGGTGGCGCATTGGCGGCGCGAGCTGTCCAGCAAGCGCCACGGAGCAGAGCGCCGGCAGGTCTGGATCAGTCTCATCATCAACGCCGTCGGCGCCTCGGCTACGGCGACAGCGCTCGTTGTGATCGTGGTGGCAAAATTCGCGCAGGGGGGCTGGATCACGATGGTCGCCATTCCCTGCGTCATCCTGCTACACAAGTCGATCAAGCGGTATTACGTCGGCATCGACGACCATCTGCGTGACGAGGGAGCGATCGAATTTCATCAGCGCAAGCCGCCGATTGTTCTGGTCACGGTACGAGAATGGACTCGATTGGCCGACAAGGCGCTCGGCCTCGCCATGGAGCTATCATCAGATGTGACGGCGGTTCGTCTGGCGGCGCTCGAAGGACCGGACGTGAAGGAGGAAGAGCGGAAGCTTCGCGAACAATGGGCCAAGGATGTCGAAGAGCCTGCGCGCGCTGCGCACTATCCTCATCCGCCGCAATTGGCCTTTCTGAGCGCTCCCTACCGGCGCATTCACGCGCCGTTCTTGAAGCTAATCAAAGAGATCGAAGATAAGAACCCCGATCGTACGATCGCGGTCCTGATCCCCGAGCTCGTCAAGCAACACTGGTGGGACTACCTCCTGAGCTCCCAGCATGCCCGGCGGCTTCGCTCCTTGGTGCTCGCCTACGGCGGACCGCGCGTGGTGGTCATCGCCGTGCCCTGGTATTTGACGCCGCCTAAGATCGAAGAGGCGATGAGTGAGGAAGAGGCCGCAGTACCCTTCAGAGTGCGAAATGTGCTCGGCTTCAACCGGCGGCGCTCAAGTCGCAAGCCAGCGTAGGACGTTGTTCATTGAGGTTAACCGGCACGCCGTTACGCGTCGCGCATCGGCTGACGCGTCGAATAATTGAGCGTCAGACGCCGAACATTATGAAGACGCAGCGCGATCCATCCGATCAAGAGGCGTTGGCGGGCTGGTCGAGCGCTCCTCCACCTGCCAGAATGCCGAGAAAGCCAGGTCGAGTTGCTACGTCTCGCCAACGGACAGCGCCGGAGTAGTTTCCGGCCGCTTGCGCCAATTGCTCAAACGATCGAGGTAGAGATAAATCACCGGCGTGGTGAACAGGGTCAGGGCCTGGCTTAGCAGCAGGCCGCCCACCATGGTATAGCCGAGCGGTTGGCGGAGCTCGGAGCCGGTGCCAGTTCCCAACATCAGCGGCAGGCCGCCGAGAATCGCGCACATCGTCGTCATCATGATCGGACGGAAACGCAACACGCAGGCCTGGTAGATCGCTTCCTCGGGCGCCAG
>JBKQQE010000107.1:0-2612 GCA_052326245.1 Xanthobacteraceae bacterium
AGCATGCCGTGAAGAATGTCAGCCTCGATATTGGCCGCAATCAGGTGCTGTCGATGATCGGACCATCGGGCTGCGGAAAATCGACTTTCTTACGCTGTCTCAATCGGATGAACGACACGATTCCGGACGCGCGTGTCGAGGGCTTGATCACCCTCGACGGAGAGGATATTTATGATAAGAAACAAGACGTCGCGCAACTGCGCGCGCGCGTGGGCATCGTCTTTCAGAAGCCGACACCGTTCCCTCACTCGATCTACGATAACGTAGCCTACGGGCCGCGCATCCATGGGCTGACGAAGAGCCGCGCGGACATGGACGATCTGGTCAACACCAGTCTGCAGCGCGCGGGATTGTGGGACGAGGTCAAGGATCGACTGTCCCAGGCGGGCACCAGTCTTTCCGGCGGTCAGCAGCAACGTCTTTGCATCGCGCGCACCATCGCGGTCAATCCCGAAGTCATCTTGATGGACGAACCCACGTCGGCGTTGGACCCGATCGCGAGCGCCAAGATCGAGGACTTGATCGACGAACTCAGGGCAAATTACGCCATCGTGATCGTGACCCACAACATGCAGCAAGCGGCGCGCGTGTCGCAGCGCACCGCCTATTTCCACCTGGGCGATTTGGTCGAGGTCGGACCGACGGATTTGGTTTTCACCAACCCGCAGCAGAAGCTGACGGAAGACTACATCACCGGACGAATCGGCTAACGCGTTCGAGCTCAACCGCGCATCTTGGCTCAAGCGATTTTGAGGCTCTTGTAGGCAACCTGCTTGACGGCATCCAAGACCACGGAAAATACGATCGATGCTGCGAGGACTGCGGCAACCGTCATGGCGCTTACGGGCGCCATGAGTGTGCCCGTGATGGCCAGGAGGCCGGCAATCCCGACATCCAACAAAGACGACAGCATGAGCCAGCGCCCGGGTCGAGAATGCCACATGGAACGGCGCTCCCGTACGACGTAGACGGTCGCTTGGCCGGCGCAAACGAGCGTGACGAACGCGAGTGTGCGGAGGTCTCCTAGATTGAAACCTAGGGCGTAGTGGCCGGCTGCGACGGTCCCGACGGTAAAGGCCAATACGAACATCGCAAGGATCGCAGCGGCGCCGGTGATGGGACGAATGCGCCAACGCTCCGGCATCGGCGACGGCGCCGCCCGGTCGGTGGTCAGTGACATGGTGAGAAAGTCCCCAGTGATGAGCAGCAGCGCCATCAACATGGGGGTCAGTATGGCATGACCGGTCATGACGAGGCCGGCGCCCAAGAACAGCACGAGCGCGAATTTTTTCACGAGCGCATTGAGTGTATAGGTCAAAATGCGCTGGAAGGTCGATCGACCCTCCTGGATCGCCGTGACGATGCCCTCGAGGCCGGGTTCCGTCAGCACCATGCTTGCGGCCGATTTGGCAACATCGGTTGCCGTCGAAACTGCAATGCCCATTTGCGCCTGGCGCAGAGCGGGCGCATCGTTGGCGCCGTCACCGCACATTCCGACGGTGTGTCCGCTGCGCTGCAAGGCTTTCACCAAGCGGAATTTATCTTCGGGGAAAACGCCCGCATACACCGAAAAATCTTCCGGTTCGACGCGATCGGGAATTGCCCCCGGCGGACACACCGGACCTGTGAGACCGATGGCCGCAGCAATGGTGGCTGCCGTCGGCGCGGCGTCCCCCGTAACCATCACGGTGTTGACGCCCATTGCGCGAAGCTGCGCAATGAATGCCTTCGAATCCAGGCGCGGCGGATCGCTGAGCGCCACCAATCCGAGGTGCGTGAGCTGCGGCGGCGGGCCCCCGGCGACTGCGAGGACCCGATATCCCTTCAGCGTCAGCGCGTTGAGTTCGGCCGCTGCCGATGGGCCCACGGGCGCCAATCGGGCGATTGCCTCGGGTGCGCCTTTAATGATGCGCTGCTCATGACCCTGCTCGTCGAGAATCAGCGCCTCTGAGGTTTTGGTCGCGGGATCGAATGGCGTGAACCGCAATATTTTGCAGTTGAGAATTGGGGAACCGCTTTTTAATGCGGCCGCGCGGATGGCGCCGTCCACCGGATCTTGCCCGCTATCGGAGCTCGCCAGGGCGGCCCAAGCAAGAACGTCGTCGTCCCGAAGATCGGCACTCGTGGGTTTGACGGCAGTGACCCGAAGCTCGTTACGCGTCAGCGTGCCGGTTTTGTCCGAACACAGGACATCGACGGAGGCTGCTTCATTGATAGCCGAGAGTCGGGTCAGCAATACGCCTCGTGTTGTGAGCGTCTGGGCACTCAATGCTGCGGCGAGCGTGAAGGTAGCCGGCAACGCCACGGGAACCGACGCCAACAGCGCCGTCAACACGAGTGGAATGATGTGATTGACGGGCATTGCGATGAAGTGGGCATAGATAACCAGGAGCACGACAACGGCGCCGTTGAACACAGCCAGGTTTCGCACTACGCCGAGAACGGCCTTCTGCTCAGCGCTTTCCGCGTGGGCGATTCGTACCAGCTCCGCGGTCTTGCCAAAGTAAGTGCGATCACCGGTGGCGGTAACCTCCGCCATGGCCGCGCCGCGCCGCACCAGGGCCCCGGCGTATGCGGTCTTTCCGGCGCCGATCTCGACCGCAACGGATTCG
>JBKQQE010000108.1:0-13631 GCA_052326245.1 Xanthobacteraceae bacterium
GCCCCGACGGCGGCCGCACCATCAACTGAGGCGCCGCGCCCGCTCACACGGTCGATGACGGATCCGGCGCGGCGCCGCCGGCGTCGGCCTCGGCTGGCGTGAATTCGTACACCGAGCTGCAGAACTCGCAGGTCACCACCACCTTGCCGTTCTCCACCATGCCGGCCCGGTCCTCGGGCGAGAAATTCGACAGCATCGTCGCCACCGCATGGCGCGAGCAGGAGCATTGCGCCCGCACCGGCTGCAGCGCGAACACCCGCACGCCGCGCTCGTGAAACAGCCGGTACGCCAGCCGCTCGCCCGACAGGTCCGGATCGATCAGTTCGACGTCCTCCACGGTGCCGAGCAGCGACTGGGCCTCGAGCCAGGCGTCGTCGGCGGGGACGGAATGCAGCGCGCTGCCTTCCGGGGCGTCGCCGGGGTGAAGGTCGGCCTGGCGCGCCCGCTCCGGCGCCTTGGGCAGAAACTGCAGCAGCAGGCCGCCGCCGCGCCATCGATGCCGGGGCCCGTCATCGACCCGGAACTCCTCGCCCACCGCGAGCCGAACCCGGGTCGGGATCTGTTCCGACCGCAGGAAATATTCGTGGGCGGCGTCTTCCAGCGTCCCCCCTTCCAGCGCCACCAGCCCCTGATAGCGCCGCATGTCGGCGCCCTGGTCGATGGTCAGGGCCAGGTGGCCGCGTCCGAGCAGCGCGCCGGAGTCCATGCCGGGGGCGAGCCGCGCGGCATCGAAGCGGGCATAGCCCCGCAGCCGGTCCGGCAGCACGAAGTCGACGATGATCATCGACACCGGCCCGTCGGTCTGGGTCTGCAGCAGGAACCGGCCGTCGAACTTCAGCGCCGATCCGAGCAGCGTGGTCAGCACGATCGCTTCGCCGAGCAATTTGCCGACCTGTACCGGATAGGCGTGCTTGGTCAGGATGTCGTCGAGCGCCGGGCCGAGCTTGGTCAGCCGGCCGCGGACATCGAGCGCGGCGACCTCGAACGGCAGCACCGCGTCGTCGACCGGAATCGCCGATGGCGCCCGCACAATGCCTTCCGCCGCCACAGTCTCTCGTCCCGCCATGCCCTGCTCTGCCGATGTTGGTGCCGGCGTTCGAAAATTCCTGCCACGGGAACTTCAACTCGAACGCGGCGCTGCGATGATACTTGTTTCCAGCGCGGGTTTCACGCTCGTGTCGACGCCCGCGACGACGTCGCGGCGACTATCAATCAAGGCTGGGCGACCGCGTCGAAGCACCAGGCCAGAATCCCTTTCTGGGCATGCAGGCGGTTCTCCGCCTCGTCGAACACCACCGATTGCGGTCCGTCGATGACCTCGTCGGTGACCTCGTCGCCGCGATGGGCTGGCAGGCAATGCATGAACAGCGCGTCGGGCCTGGCGAGCGACATCAGCTTGGCGTTGACCTGATACGGCTTCAGCAGGTTGTGGCGATGCTCGCCGTCCTTGTCGCCCATGGAGACCCAGGTATCGGTGACGATGCAATCCGCGCCGCGCACCATTTCCTCGGCGCTGCTGCCGATCACGATCGAGGCCCCGCTGGCCTTGATCCAGTCCTTGAAGGGCTTCTTCGGCGCCAGCTCCGGAGGGGTGGCGATGCGCAGGTTGAACTTGAAGCGTTCCGCGGCGTGAGCCCACGACGCCAGCACGTTGTTGTCATCGCCGGTCCAGGCCACCGTGCGGCCGGCGATCGGGCCGCGGTGTTCCTCGAAGGTCATGACGTCGGCCATCACCTGGCAGGGATGCGAGCGCCGCGTCAGCCCGTTGATCACCGGCACCGTGGCGTACGCGGCGAGCTCCAGCAAGGCGTCGTGGCTGAGAATCCGGATCATGATGGCGTCGACGAAGCGCGACAGCACGCGCGCGGTGTCGGCGATGGTTTCGCCGCGTCCGAGCTGCATCTCCTGCCCGGTCAGCATGATCGGCTCGCCGCCGAGCTGCCGCATGCCGACGTCGAACGACACGCGGGTGCGGGTCGAGGGCTTTTCGAAGATCATCGCCAGCGTCTTGCCCTTCAGCGGCGGCTCGCGCCCGTCGCCGCGGCCGCCGGAGGCCTTGAGGCGGGCTTTCATGGCGCGGCTGGCATCCAGCATGGCGCGCAGCTCCGCCGTCGGCAGCTCGTTGAGGTCGAGAAAATGGCGCGGCGGCTTGCTCATGGCGCGGCCTTCTGCGCGCCCCGCTGTTCCGACAGCGCCGCGCAAGCCTGCTCCAGGCGCTCGATCCCCTCGTCGATCTCGGCTTCGGTCACGATCAGCGGCGGCAGCAGCCGCACCACGTTGTCGCCGGCGCCCACCGTCAGGAGCTTCTGCCCGCGCAGCGCGGTGACGAGGTCGCTGGCCGGGACCACGGCCTTCAACCCGATCAGCAGGCCTTCGCCGCGGACTTCGCTCAGCACCGCCGGATAGCGATCCACCACCGACGCCAGCTTCTGCTTCATCAACAGCGACATCCGCCGCACGTGCTCGAAGAAGCCCGGCGCCAGCATCACGTCCAGCACGGCGCCCGCCGCCGCCATCGCCAGCGGATTGCCGCCGAACGTCGAACCATGGGTGCCGGCGGTCATGCCGGCCGCGGCCTGGGCGGTGGCCAGGCACGCGCCGACCGGGAAGCCGCCGCCGAGCGCCTTGGCGAGCGCCATGACGTCCGGCGTCACGCCGGTCCACTTGTAGGCGAACAGCTCGCCGGTGCGGCCCATTCCGGTCTGCACCTCGTCGAACACCAGGAGCAGGCCGTGCTCGTCGCAGAGCTGGCGCAGCGCCTTGAAGAAGGCGTGCGGCGGCGACCGCACGCCGCCCTCGCCCTGCAACGGCTCGATCAGGATGCCCGCGGTGTGCGGACCGATGGCCTTCCTGGTGGCCTCGATGTCGCCCAGCGGCACCTGGTCGAAACCGTCGACCCGGGGGCCGAAGCCGTCGAGATATTTCTCCTGGCCGCCCGCCGCCAGCGTCGCCAGCGTGCGGCCGTGAAACGCTCCTTCGAACGTCACGATGCGGTAGCGCTCGGGCTTGCCGTTCGCGGCCTGGAATTTCCGCGTCAGCTTGATCGCGGCTTCCATCGCCTCGGCGCCGGAATTGGCGAAGAAAACGAAATCGGCAAAGCTCTGCTCGCACAGCCGCGCGGCGACCTTCTCGCCGTCGGGGCTCCGGAACAGGTTGGACATGTGCCAGAGCTTGGCGGCCTGGGCCTGCAAGGCAGCGACCATATGCGGGTGGGCATGGCCGAGCGCATTCACCGCGACGCCGCTGGTAAAATCGAGATAGCGCTCGCCGTCGGTGCCATACAGCCAGACGCCCTCGCCGCGCTCGAAGGCAAGATCCACCCGCGCGAAGACCGGCAGAAGATGGGACGTGGCGTTTGTGCTCATGGCGACCTGACTGACCCCAAAACGACGGACAGACGACGCGCCACGGCCAGACGAGCGGCGGCGGACCGCGAACTCAGCCGATTGTGTCTGTCCTGATGCGGCGGCTCCAATGCCCCCCAACGCGCGGGCTTGCGCGGGGACCTTCGGAACCGGGACCACACCGTGATTCAACCTGGCATCCAGGCTCGCCCGCCGCGTGTTCCCGGCTTGGCACCGGGACGGCGAAACGGGTTCGAGACGCCAGAAACGAAACGTGCCGCCTCAGCGGGCAGCACGTGACAACATTCTATTGGCGGCCCCTGCGCTGTCAACATCGCCCGCTACCGAAATGGCCGCAGAAAAACCGGCAATGGGGTTGATAAGTAGCAGAACATGTGGACGCGGTTCTTGCCGACTCTTGCGCCGGAGTCACGGCATATTGTAGCGTTTGGATTGTCGGATACGACATCTCGTGCGTTAGGCTTGATCCTCTTTATGTCCCGGTCGAGGCGTAAACGCCCGGTTGCAGCCCCCTGCAGCCGGCGACGGCTAAGGGATTCTGCCGGCAGAGATTTTTGGGAAAACGGCAAACGCCGAACGCCCTGACGGCGCGGGCGCGGCACAAAGGATATGGTGCGATGACGGTAATGGGTTGGACCGACGATCGCGTTGAGCAGTTGAAGAAGCTTTGGGAGGCCGGCCTGTCGGCCAGCCAGATCGCAGCGGAACTCGGCAATATTACCCGCAACGCGGTGATCGGAAAGGTCCACCGCCTCGGGCTTTCCGGCCGCGCCAAAATCCCCTCTTCGGCCGCGCCGCGCCAGCGCAAGGCCCGCCCCGCGCAGCACATGATGCGGATTTCGCGACCGATGTCGCGGGGCAATACCGCGCTCGCCCACGCCTTCGATGTGGAGGCCGAGCCCGATCCGGTGGCCTACGACAACGTCGTTCCCATGAGCCAGCGGCTGTCGCTGCTGGAACTGACGGAGGCGACCTGCCACTGGCCGGTGGGGGATCCCGGAAGCCCGGAGTTCTTTTTCTGCGGCGGCAAGTCGCTGGCGGGACTGCCGTATTGCGCCCACCACTCCCGCGACGCCTATCAGCCCGCCAGCGACCGGCGGCGTGATCGGCGGCCGAGCGGCAAATAACCGGGGCGTAGACGCGTTAAAGCCTTGCTTGCAGCGCCCCGATCCGGGGCGCTTTTTTTCGCCCCCGCGGCTTTGGCCAGCATGCAGCCGCTCGTCTTGTGAAGCGGGCTCGCCACACCCTAGTGTGGTGGTTCAGAAATTCGCTTCACCAGAGTCGCGCGGCCGCGGTCCCGCCGGACCGCGCGAACATCAGGAGCACCATGGCTGACGCGAGCACACCCCGACGCTTCGGCTTCATCGGACTCGGCGTGATGGGGGAGCCGATGTGCCGCAACCTCGCCCGCAAGGGCTTCGGCGACGTGGTCGGCCATGACCGCGATCCGGCGCCGCTGCAGCGGCTGGCCGCGTTCGGCGTCGCGGCGGCAGCGACGATCGCGGAGGTTGTCGAACGCAGCGACGTGATTTTCCTGGCGCTGCCGAGCGGGGCGCATGTAGAAGCGGTGTGCGACGGCCCGCAGGGATTGCTGAGCCGCACCGGGCCCCGCCACGTCGTCGTCGATCTCGGCACCTCGCCGGTCGACCTGACGCGCGCGCTGGCCGGCCGCTTCGCCGCGCGCGGCGTGCGCTACGCCGACGCGCCGATCGCGCGGACCCGCCAGGCCGCGGAAGACGGCACCCTGAGCATCATGGTAGGCGCCGACGCTACGACCTTCGCCGCCGTCGAGCCGCTGCTGCGGGCCTTCGCAACCGACATCACCCACTGCGGCCCAGTCGGATCCGGCCAGGTGGTCAAGATCATGAACAACATGGTGCTGGTGCAGACGGTGGTCGCGCTCGCCGAGGCGCTCGCCACCGCCCGGCGCGCCGGCGTCGACGGCAAGGTGCTGTTCGAGGCCTTGATGAAGGGCTCCGCCGACAGCTTCGCGCTGCGCAACCACGGCGCCAAGGCGATGCTGGTGGACAATTTTCCGGAGCGGGCGTTCTCGACGCGCTACGCGCTGAAGGACATCGACTACGCGCTCGAGCTGGCGCGCGCGCTCGGCCTCGACCTCGCCGGCGCGGAAAACGCCGCCGGCGTCCTGCGCCGCACCGCCGACGGCGGCGCCGCCGACCTGTACTGGCCGGTGATCTACCGCGCCATCGCCAATCCCGACGGGCCGGCACGCTAAAGCATTTTCCGCCTGAATTGATTCGTCATGCCCGGCCAGCGCGATCCGTCTTCGACGGATCGCCAGGACTAAGGTCTGCCGGGCATCCACGTCTTCACAGCCTTGCAAATAGAAATACGTGGATGGCCGGGCCAAGCCCGGCCATGACGAAGAATGGGTCAACTGATCCCGAAGACGCGCGAGGCGCGCCTATTCGACCTTGGCGAAGCGGTCGTCCAGCGCGTAGCCGGCGCCGCGGACGGTGCGAATCGGATCCTGGTCGCGGCCGTAGTTCAACAGCTTGCGCAGCCGGCCGATATGGACGTCCACCGTCCGCTCGTCGATATAGATGTCGCGGCCCCAGACGCCGTCGAGCAGCTGTTCGCGGCTGAACACGCGGCCCGGATGCTCGAGAAAGAACTCGAGCAGGCGATATTCGGTGGGGCCGAGATCGATCGGCTGTCCGGAGCGCGCGACGCGGCGCTTGTCGCGGTCCATCTCGATATCGCCATAGGTCAGCACCGTGGCGAGCCGCTCGGGGCTCGCGCGCCGCAACAGGCCGCGCACCCGCGCCAACAGTTCCGGCACCGAGAACGGCTTGACGATGTAGTCGTCGGCGCCGGTGGCGAGCCCGCGCACGCGCTCGCTTTCCTCGCCGCGCGCCGTCAGCATGATGATCGGCAGCTGCTTGGTCTCCGGCCGCGCCCGCAGGCGCCGGCACAGTTCGATGCCTGAGAGCCCCGGCAGCATCCAGTCCAGCACGATGAGGTCCGGAATCCGCTCCTTCAGCCGGGTATCGGCCTCGTCGCCGCGCGCCACCGTTTCGACGTCGTAGCCCTCGGCGTCGAGATTGTAGCGCAGCAGCGTGGTCAGCGCCTCTTCGTCTTCGACAACCAGAATTCGCGCACCCATGTCGATTCCCTGATCAATTGCCCGGCGTCGCGGTCGCGAACGTCGTCATGTCGCCCTTCGGCCGCTGGTCAAGCATCTGCTGGCCCTCGACCATGTAGAAAACCGTTTCCGCAATATTGGTGGCGTGGTCGCCCATGCGCTCGATGTTCTTGGCGCAGAACATCAGATGGATGCAGAAGCTGATATTGCGGGGATCCTCCATCATGTAGGTGAGGAGCTCGCGGAACAGCGACGTGCAGATCGCGTCGACCTCCTCGTCCCCCTTCCACACCGCCATCGCCGCCGGCAGGTCGTGGGCGGCGTAGGCGTCCAGCACCGACTTGATCTGCGACTGCACCAGGTTGGCCATGTGCTCGAAGCCGCGGATCAGCTTCAGCGGATGAAAGTCGCTGTCGAGCGCGTTGACGCGCTTGCCGATGTTCTTGGCGAGATCGCCGATGCGCTCGAGATCGGTCGTCACCCGCATCGCGCCGACGATTTCGCGAAGGTCCACCGCCATCGGCTGCCGCCGGGCGATCGTCAGCACGGCGCGCTCCTCGATCTCGCGCTGCATCTTGTCGAGCTCGATATCGGCGGCGACGACGCGCTGGCCGAGCGCCACGTCGCGGCGGATCAGCGCGTCGACGGCGTCGACGATCTGGCGCTCGGCGAGGCCGCCCATCTCGGCGACCTGGCGGGTCAGTTCCTGCAGGTCCTGGTCGAAAGCTTTGGCAGTGTGTTCAAAGGCCATCTTGTTCTCCTGCGCCCCCGCGCGCGTCAGCCGAAGCGGCCCGTGATGTAGTCCTGGGTCCGTCGATCGGACGGCGTGGTGAAGATCTTGGTGGTCGGACCGAACTCGACCAGTTCGCCGAGATACATGAAGGCCGTGAAATCGGAGACGCGCGCGGCCTGCTGCATGTTGTGGGTGACGATCACGATGGTGTAGTCGTCCTTCAGCTCGTCGATCAGTTCCTCGATCTTGGCGGTGGAGATCGGGTCCAGCGCCGAACACGGCTCGTCCAGCAGGATGACCTCGGGACGGACCGCGACGGTGCGCGCAATGCAGAGCCGCTGCTGCTGGCCGCCCGACAGGCTGAGACCGTTGGCGGGGAGCTTGTCCTTGACCTCGTCCCACAGCGCGGCGCGCCGCAGCGACTGCTCGACACGCCCGTCCAGCTCGGATTTCGGAAGCTTTTCGTAGAGCCGTATCCCGAATGCGATGTTTTCGTAGATCGACATCGGGAACGGCGTCGGCTTCTGGAACACCATGCCGATCCGCGCCCGCAGCAGGTTGAGATCGAGGCCGGGCTCGACGATGTTGAGGCCGTCGAGGATCGCCTGCCCTTCGGCGCGCTGGTTGGGATAGAGATCATACATCCGGTTGAGCACGCGCAGCAGCGTCGACTTGCCGCATCCCGAAGGGCCGATGAAGGCCGTCGCCTTGTGCTCGTAGAGCGCAAGCGTGACGTCCTTGATGGCCCTTGATTCACCGTAGTAGAAATTCAGGTTGCGGATCGCGATCTTGTCCTTCAATCCCGCGGCAGCGAACGGGGCGGGATCAGACGACGTGGTCGTGGCGGTTGCGACGTTCATGATTGTGTCCTCGTCCCGGCCAGCGATCGGGCCACGATACTGAGCAGGAGAACGGAAAGCGTGATGATGAGGGCGCCGGTCCAGGCGAGTTCCTGCCAGTCCTTGTAGGGACTGAGCGCGAACTGGAAGATGACCGCCGGGAGACTCGACATCGGCGCGTTGAGGTTGGTGCTGTAGAATTGATTGTTGAGCGCGGTGAACAGCAGCGGCGCGGTCTCGCCGGTCACGCGCGCCACCGCCAGCAATACGCCGGTCAGGATACCGGCCCGCGCCGCCCGGTAGGCGATCCGCCTGATCATCAGCGAGCGTGGCAGGCCGATGGAGGCCGCCGCTTCCCGCATCGTGTTCGGGACCAGCAGCAACATGTCTTCCGTGGTTCGCACCATCACCGGAATGACCAGCACGGCCAGCGCCACCGCGCCGGCGATGCCGGAGAAGTGTCCCATCGGCCGGACCATGATCGCGTAGATGAACAGGCCGATCACGATCGAAGGCGCGCTGAGCAGAATGTCGTTGATGAAGCGGACGATGCTCGTCAGCGTGGTGTGCCTGCCGTATTCGGCCATGTAGGTGCCGGCGAAAAGTCCGATCGGCGTGCCGATGACGAGGCCGATCACCGTCATCATCAGGCTGCCCATGATCGCGTTCAGAAGACCGCCGGCGGCCCCCGGCGGCGGCGTCATTTCGGTGAAGACCCGCAGCGATACGCCGCCAAAGCCCTTCCAGAACAGCACGCCCAGGATCAGCGCCAGTATCGCGAGGCCGAGCACCGTCGCACCGACGGATGCCGCCATCGCCACGGCGTTGCGCCGGCGTCGCTTGGCGTAGAGCGCCATATCCATCAGCCGATCCTCCGCTCGATCCGCAGCAGCATGTAGCGCGCGATCGCCAGCACGATGAAAGTGATCACGAACAGGATCAAACCCAGCGCGATCAGCGACGAGGTGTAGAGGTCGCCGACCGCCTCGGTGAACTCGTTGGCGATAGTCGCGGCGATCGTCGTTCCCGGCGCGAGCAGCGATGCGGAGATCCTGTGCGCATTGCCGATGACGAAGGTGACGGCCATGGTTTCTCCCAGCGCGCGGCCGAGCCCGAGCATGACGCCGCCGATCACCCCGACGCGCGTATACGGCAGCACGATATAGCGCATCACCTCCCAGGTGCTGCACCCCAGGCCGTAGGCCGCTTCCTTCAACACCGGCGGCACCGCGTCGAACACGTCGCGCGAGATCGACGTGATGAAGGGAAGCACCATGATCGAGAGGATGAAGCTCGCCGTCAGCATGCCGATGCCGTAGGGCGGACCGGCGAACAGGGTGGACAGTACCGGAACGCCGCGGGACACGGAAATCAGCCACGGCTGAACGTGCACCTGCAGGAACGGCGCCAGAACGAACAGCCCCCAGATGCCGTAGATAATGCTGGGGATGCCGGCCAGCAACTCGATGGCGATGCCGATCGGCCGGCGAAGCCACATCGGACACAGCTCGGTGAGGAAAAGGGCGATCAACAGGCCGAACGGAACCGCGATCAGCATCGCGACGAAGGATGTGACCAACGTGCCGTAGATCGCGGCGCGGGCGCCAAACTTCTCGGTGACCGGATTCCAGAATTCGGTCGTGATGAAGTCGAATCCGAACTCGCGCAGCGCCGGGATCGAGCCGGAAATCAGCGAGACGATCACGGCCCCGAGCAGAACAAGCACGAAAACCGCGGCACTGCGCGTCATCGCGTGAAAGACAATGTCGTCCGTCTTCAGCTTTTGAAGAGCATGCGCACGCGCTGTGACGTCTTGCTGCGCAACACTCGCGTCGCCCATTGCGATGTCCGCCACCGACTGCCTCCAGGTTCTGCCCCGGCGCCGCGCCCTCTGGTGTGGCAACCGGTTCACGCCAGGCAGAGAGTTCATTTAGTAGATCGAAAATCCGAGACCGCCACGGAGTTTTGCTCCGTAGCGGTCTCCGCCCCGGTTCAGTTCGCGGCAGAGAACAAAGGCTTGCCGCTGCCGTCCTTGATTTCGCTGCTCCAGACCGCCTGGATCGCCTTCACCACGGAAGCCGGCATCGGCACGTAGTCGAGGTCTTCGGCCATCTTGCTACCCTTGGCGTAGGCCCAGCTGAAGAACTTCAGGGCCTCGGTCGCCGCCGCGGGGTCCTGCGGCTGCTTGTGGATCAGGATGAAGGTCGCGCCGGCGATCGGCCAGGACTTCGCGCCTGCCTGGTCGGTCAGGATCAGGTAGAAATCCTTCGCATTGACCCAATCGGCATTGGCGGCCGCCGCCTGGAACGCTGCGGCATCCGGGGCGACCGTTTTGCCGTCCTTGTTGATCATGTTGACGGACGTCATCTTGTTCTGCTTGGCATAGGCATATTCGACGTAGCCGATCGCGCCCTTGGTCTGCATCACGTTGTTGGCGACGCCTTCATTGCCTTTCGCACCGATGCCTGCCGGCCATTCGACGGCGGTGTTGGCGCCCACCTTGGATTTCCAGTCCGCGCTCACCTTCGAGAGGTAGTCGGTCCAGATGAACGTGGTGCCGGAACCGTCGGAACGATGAACGACGACGATCGCCTGCGAGGTCAGCTTGGCATTCGGATTGAGCTTCTTGATGGCGGGATCGTCCCAGGCGGTGATTTCGCCCATGAAGATCTTTGCCAGGGTGGTGCCGTCCAGCGTGAGGTCGGACGTGTTGATTCCGTCCAGGTTGACAACGGGCACGTCGCCGCCAACGACGGTGGGAAACTGCACCAGACCGGCCTTTTCGATGACCTCCGGCGTCAGGGGCATGTCGGAGGCGCCAAAGGTCACGGTCTTGGCCTGGATCTGCTTGATGCCGCCGCCGGAGCCGATCGACTGATAGTTCAGGCTGTTGCCGGTCTCCTTCTTATAGGCGTCGGCCCATTTGGCGTAGATCGGGTAGGGAAACGTCGCGCCCGCGCCGGAAATGTCCAAAGCGCGGACCGGCAGCGTCGAGGCGGCGACCAGGCCGGCCGCGACAATCGTCTTGATGAGGTTCACGGGCTCTCTCCTGTCGTGAGCGGGGCGCTCCATGATGTCGAGCGGCGCCCCCGTCGGCCTCTTTAGAAGCTCGTGGTTGGGCTTTTATGGAAGTTAGATGACAGTGATGTGACGCGCCGACGGCGGTGTCATTTAACCTATTGCCTCGACATTGGGCGATTTACGCCTGTGCCTCATGGACGGTGCTTCCGTGCCCGGTTGTGTGATCCGGTATCCCGCTGCGTTGGCAGTCAGACGAGACCATCCGGCGAGGAAAATCCCGCCCGGTGGCGCTCGAGACGATGGTCCCCTGCCAATCTTCGACATCGAGAACGCTTCAGGAAGCATTGAAATATTTCTTGACAGCGTCCCATCATTTCAATATTCGTTCGAATATGGAAAAGACGGACGCTTTGGCGGCCCTGGCTGCCCTCGCCCAGGATAACCGGCTCGATATCTTCCGGCTGCTGGTGCAGGCCGGGCCGGCGGGAATGTCGGCCGGTGCCGTGTCAACCGCTCTCGGTCTCGCGCCAAATACGCTGACCTTTCATTTTGACCGGCTCAGGACCGCGGGACTTGTCACCGTGCGCCGCGACGGCCGCTCGATGATCTACGCGGCGCAATTCCAGACCATGAATTCACTGCTCGGCTATCTCACCGAAAACTGCTGCGTTGGCGCTGCATGCGCGCCGGCGAAGGAATGCAAGCCCGCGCGGAAGCGCACCAAGGTGCAGGCCTGAAGGGGCCAAGCCAGTTCATTGCCACCGAGGAGGTCCGGATGACAGACATCAAGGAAGCAGTCCGCCAGAAATACAGCCAGGCCGCCCTGCGTGCGGGCTCCTGCTGCGGGACACCTGCATTGGAAGGCGCAAGCCCGATCACCTCCAACCTTTACTCCGACCAGGAGACCGGGGAATTGCCCGAAGCGGCAGTTCTCGCCTCGCTGGGCTGCGGCAATCCGACCGCCCTGGCCGAACTCAAGACCGGTGAAACGGTCCTCGACCTCGGATCGGGTGGCGGTATCGACGTTCTGTTGTCCGCGCGCCGGGTCGGTCCATCCGGCAAGGCCTACGGCCTCGATATGACGGACGAGATGCTTGCGCTGGCGCGCGAGAATCAAGAGAAGGCCGGAGCAAAAAATGTCGAGTTTCTGAAGGGAGAAATCGAGCACATCCCGTTGCCGGACAATTCCGTGGACGTGATCATCTCGAACTGCGTGATCAACCTGTCAGCCGACAAGGATCAGGTTCTGCGCGAGGCGTTTCGGGTCCTGAAGCCCGGCGGTCGTTTCGCGGTCTCCGATGTCGTGACGCGAGGCCAGGTGCCCGAACAGCTGCGGCGCGACATGCTGCTTTGGGTCGGCTGCATCGCCGGCGCGCTTGAGGAAGGCGAATACCGATCCAAGCTGGAGGCCGCGGGATTCGAGGCTGCCAGCATCGAACCCACCCGGGTCTACCGTATTGCCGACGCGCGCGAATTCCTCGCCGGCAAAGGCATGGATGTGGACGCGATCGCCGAAGAGGTCGACGGCAAATTCATGGGCGCGTTCATCCGCGCGGTCAAACCGGGCGATACCCCGTCCTGCTGCGCTCCCGCATGCTGCAGCTGACAGCGGACGTGCATGACCGACTTGCCGTGCATTGCATCCGGCGAGTCGGCAGTCTTCTTGTCTACGCAAGGAATAGCACAATGCCCACGGGATGGTGCGATGAGCGTCTTTGAGCGTTACCTGTCTTTGTGGGTCGCCCTGTGCATCGTCGTAGGCATTGTGCTGGGGCACGCAATGCCGGGCGTATTTGCCGCGGTTGCAAGTGCCGAAATTGCCAAGGTCAACATTCCCGTGGCGGTTTTGATCTGGCTGATGATCGTGCCGATGCTGCTGAAGATCGATTTCGGCGCACTCGGCCAGGTCCGCGCGCACTGGCGCGGCGTGGGTGTGACCTTGTTCGTCAACTGGGCGGTGAAGCCGTTTTCGATGGCGTTGCTCGGGACATTCTTCATCGGGCATCTGTTCGCGCCGCTGCTGCCGGCCGCGCAGGTTCCCTCCTACATCGCCGGACTGATCCTGCTCGCCGCGGCGCCGTGCACGGCGATGGTCTTCGTCTGGTCGAACCTGTGCGACGGCGAACCGCATTACACCTTGAGCCAGGTCGCCCTGAACGACGTGCTGATGATCTTCCTGTTCGCGCCACTGGTCGGCCTCCTGCTGGGGGTTGCGTCGATCACGGTGCCTTGGGCCACGCTTCTTTTATCAGTCGCGCTCTATATCGTGGTTCCCGTGATCATCGCCCAGCTGTGGCGGCGTTTCCTGCTGGCGAACGGAAAAGCAGCCTTCGACCGGGTGATGCACCGGTTGCAGCCGGTCTCGCTGGTTGCCTTGCTGGCGACCCTGGTGCTGCTGTTCGCCTTCCAGGGCGAGCAGATCCTGGCGCAGCCAATGGTCATCGGAATATTGGCGGTGCCGATTCTGATCCAGGTCTATCTGAACGCCGGGCTCGCCTATTGGCTCAGCCGTCGTTTTGGCGTCGCATGGCGTGTTGCGGCGCCGGCTGCCCTCATCGGCGCGAGCA
>JBKQQE010000109.1:0-2842 GCA_052326245.1 Xanthobacteraceae bacterium
AATGCGGGCACCTGGGCATACACCGGTTCCGGCCGCAGCCGCCCGTCGAGCGCCGCGATGTTCCGGGTGACCAACGATTCCAGCCAGCGCTCTGGATGCATTCGCCACAACGCGTGGTTCTTGGGGCCGTCCTGGTGACGGACGGCCGCCGCCAGCCGCACCAGATCGGCAAACTGCGTCTCATTCTCCGAGCCGAGAATGCGCTCGTCCGGCCCCACACCGAAAGCGATTTCCTCGCTGCTCTGGAAGTTTCGGGGATCATGCGCAATCCGCGCCTGGGCGAATTCCAGGCCATGCCGCCGGAATGAAATCAGCGCGGGCGAGAGCACCACGACTTCGGATTGCGGCAGAATGCCGCGAATGCGCGCGATCGATTGCGCAAAGCGCTCGCGCGCCAGACCTTCATCGACGGCATGCACCAAGCGGGTTGCCAGGTTGCCGCGATCGCCGGTATCCACCGGTACGAGCGCATCCTCCTGTTGGTCGAATTCGTACAAGTGCCACTTCGCCGCCGTTGGATGGAGGTGCGCCATTCGCTGCCGGGTCAGCGTAGCCATGCCTTGCGGGACAATTATCGCCAGCCCTTCGACGACGCGGCGCTCCTGCTGCGCCAAGCGGCACGCCTCCAGCCAAAGGATTCCGACGGTCAGCGTGCCATCGACGGTCGATTGCGTTTCCTGGTCGTTGACTGCGACGACGGCCAATGCATGCTGCCCCTGGCGCAGCAAGCCGCGCAGATAGGCCGGACCGAAGGAGTGTTCGAGGTCCACGCTGGTAGTCAGCCGGACGACGGTCCAGCCGGGGAAATTTCGTTCGAGTGCGCGGCGCAGGCGAGGCTCGTAGGCAACGCGCGCCGCCCTCCGCGCGGCTGGCGAGCGTTGATCGCGATCGCGGCAGAAGTCGAGCCGGGTGGGGCGATTCTGCCCCATGCGCTGCACCCGCAACCGCAGCGTGGTGGCCTTCACTTCCGCATCCACCACTCGCCGCACGAAATTCCGCTCGCTCGACCACAGATGCAGCAGGCACTTGTTGTACTCGCCGGAAATCGAATACTTCGACTCGGCCAGATCGAACGCGATTGCGCCGTCTTCCACTACGACCGCCCCGCGGGCGCCGTCGAGAAAGTCGGAGAGTATCTGGCTGAGCGAGTCTGGGGTCACAGATCTAAATTATTCCCCCGCGTAGCCCTCGTCAGTGATCGTTAGACCGCGAAATTGTTTGGTTTCGGTCCGGCGCAACCGTCGCAAGGCAACGACCGTCGCCTACGAGCGACGGGGTTCGAGCAAACCCCCAAACGATTGCTCGTAGCCCGTGGCTCGTAAGTTCTAGCATTTCGCTCATGGGATAATGCAGTAGCTGCGAGTCGTTTGCAAAGCCAAGGGCATCCAAATATGGTGACTGCCAACCAGGAACACTTCTTCTTCGAGCACTACGGACTTACGAATCACGATCTTGAGATTTACCTGGCCGCCGCGCTTTCGGCGGGCGGCGACTACGCCGACCTTTATTTCGAATACCTGACCTCGACCTCTCTGATGGTGGATGAGTCGCTGGTGAAGTCCGCTTCGCAGGGGATTTCGGCTGGCTGCGGCGTGCGGGTCGTCTCTGGCGAGCGCACCGGGTATGCCTATACCGACGATCTTTCTCCGCAACGGATTCTGCATGCTGCCCGCACTGCGGCGCTGATTGCGAGCGCGCCGGCCAAGACGACGGTTGCCGGATTCCACCAGAAGCCGGCCCGCAGCCTGTATCCCGTGGCGTTGCCTTCGGTGGACGCGGACATTACCGCCAAGGTTGAACTGCTGATACGTGCCGATCAAACCGCTCGGGGCTACGATCCGCGAATCAAGGAAGTACGAACGAACTATGCCGACGAACTGAGGACGATCCTGGTGGTTGGTTCCGACGGCACGTTTGCGGAAGACTCGCAGCCGCTGGCGCGCATGAATGTTTCCTGCATCGCGAAGACGGATGCGAGTTCGGGCCGTGGCACCTCTGGCGGCGGCGGGCGGGTTGCGCTCGACTTCTTCTTTGGCGACAAAACTCCCGAGTTCTTTGCCAAAGAGGCCGCGCGCCAGGCAATTCTGCAACTCGACGCGCGCTAAGCTCCGGCCGGCGATATGGAAGTGGTGCTCGGTCCGGGATGGCCCGGCGTTCTGCTGCACGAGGCCGTGGGTCACGGGTTAGAGGCCGACTTCAATCGCAAGAAGACGTCGGCATTCGCCGGCCTGATCGGCAAACGAGTAGCCAGCGAAAAATGCACCGTGGTCGACAACGGCACCATGCCGTGGCGTCGCGGATCGCTGAACGTGGACGACGAAGGCCAGCCGACTCAGGAAACGGTACTGATCGAGAATGGAATTCTAAAGGGATATCTGAGCGACAAACTCTCCTCGAAGCTGATGGGCCTTGCCGACACGGGCAACGGGCGCCGCGAGAGTTATGAGCACATTCCGATGCCGCGCATGACGAACACTTACATGCTCGCCGGACAAGATGATCCCGGAGACATCATTCGCTCGGTGAAGAATGGCGTTTACGCGGTGAACTTCGGCGGCGGGCAGGTCGACATCACGAACGGCAAATTCGTGTTCTCGGCGTCGGAAGCCTATCTCATCGAGAACGGGCAGATCACCGCCCCGATCAAGGGCGCAACCCTGATCGGCAACGGACCGGATGTGCTGACGCGGGTTTCGATGGTCGGCAACGATTTGAAGCTCGATGAAGGCGTCGGCACCTGCGGCAAAGATGGACCGGCCGTTCGGGTCGGCGTCGGCATCCCGACAATTAAAATCGACCGCCTGACCGTAGGCGGCACCGCCAAGCGCGAAACTGGCGGATT
>JBKQQE010000110.1:0-3877 GCA_052326245.1 Xanthobacteraceae bacterium
GCCGAAGCGCAGCGCGTCGAAGCTCGCCTCCAGGTTCGGTCCGCCCTTCGGCCCGCGATGCACGGCGATGCCGGCCGGCTTGTCGATCACCAGCATCAGCCCGTCGCGATAAAGCACGCGGGCCAGCATCTCCTCCGGGCTCGGTTGCGGCGTATCCATGAAGCTTTGGTCACTTTCGTTTCGGCGGAGAAACCGTTAACACAGCCCCGCGCGCCGGGTCATGGAAACTGCTCCGGCGCCGCAGGCCCATATCGCGGAACCCCGATGAACGACAGCGCGGCGGAACAGGTCAAGCAAAGCTGGTGGCGGCGCCTCTCCGCGGGGCTGAAGCGCACTTCGTCCTCGCTCGGCGGCGCGGTGGCCGACCTGGTCTCCAAGCGCAAGCTCGACCGCGCCATGGTCGAGGACATCGAGGACGTGCTGCTGCGCGCCGATCTCGGCACCGAAGTGGCGGCGCGGATCGCCGCCGCCGTGGCGCAGGGCCGCTACGACAAGGCGATCTCGGCCGACGAGGTCAAGGCCGTGGTCGCCGCCGAGGTCGAGAAGGTGCTGGCTCCGGTGGCGCGGCCGCTGGTGATCGACGCCAGCAAGAAGCCGTTCGTCATCCTCGTCGTCGGCGTCAACGGCTCGGGCAAGACCACCACCATCGGCAAGCTCGCCGCGGCGTTCGCCGCCGAGGGCCGCAAGGTGATGCTCGCCGCCGGCGACACCTTCCGCGCCGCCGCCGTCGAGCAGCTCAAGATCTGGGGTGCGCGCACCGGCGCGCCGGTGGTCGCGCGCGACCAGGGCGCGGATTCCGCCGGGCTTGCCTTCGACGCGCTGACCGCGGCGCGCGCGGAGGGCCGCGACGTGCTCTTGGTCGACACCGCCGGCCGGCTGCAGAACAAGGCCGAGCTGATGAACGAGCTCGAGAAGCTGGTGCGGGTGCTGCGCAAGGTCGACGCCGAGGCGCCGCATGCGGTGCTGCTGGTGCTCGACGCCACCGTGGGCCAGAACGCGCTGTCGCAGGTCGAGGTGTTCGGCAAGACCGCCGGCGTCACCGGCCTGGTGATGACCAAGCTCGACGGCACCGCGCGCGGCGGCATCCTGGTGGCGCTGGCCGAGCGGTTCAAGCTGCCGGTGCATTTCATCGGGGTCGGCGAGAGCATCGACGACCTCGCCCCTTTCACCGCGCGCGACTTCGCCCGCGCCGTCGCCGGCATTGACGAGACCTGACGCCATGACCACGCCCGCCAGCAAACCCGCGCCGCATCCGCTGTTCAAGCTCGCCACCGAACTCGGTCCGCTGGTCATCTTCTTCATCGCCAATGCCAAGGCCAACCTGTTCGTCGCCACCGGCGCGTTCATGGTGGCGGTGATCGCCGCCATGGCGGTGTCCTGGGTGGTGACACGCCATGTGCCGCTGATGGCGATGATCTCGGCCGTCGTCGTCCTCGTGTTCGGCACGCTGACGCTGGTGCTGCACGACGAGACCTTCATCAAGGTCAAGCCGACCATCATCTACTGCCTGTTCGGCGGCATTCTCGGCGGCGGGCTGCTGTTCGGCCGCTCGCTGATCGCGGTGATGTTCGACCAGATGTTCAACCTCACCCCCGCCGGCTGGCGGTCGCTGACGCTGCGCTGGGCGCTGTTCTTCTTCGCCATGGCGCTGCTCAACGAGGCGGTCTGGCGCACCCAGACGACGGACTTCTGGGTCGCCTTCAAGGCGTTCGGCGCCATCCCCATCACCATGGTGTTCGCCATGCTGCAGATGCCGCTGATCCAGCGCCACCACCTCGAACCGGCGACGTCGGAAGCCGGCGACACCGAGCGCGGCAAGATCGACGCGGAGTAGGGACGCGACCGTGGCGATGCTGTGGTGATAGGGTTCACGGCCGCTGCCAACTATTCTGCGTCATGCCCGCACTTGTTGCGGGCATCCACGCCTTCACGGTCTGCCCGCAGGGAAAGACGTGGATGGCCGGGTCAAGCCCGGCCATGACGACAATATGAACAGCCGCGCGAAGTCAGGATGATTAGCAAACGCCCCGCGCCATCTTGCAGACGTGAATGGCGCGGCGCAGCATATCACGGTAGTATTGTCTTCAGGCCGCCCTGCCTGGCGGCGCATCGATTTGCCACTGTCCTTGTCCGCAGAGAAGTGAAGCCCATGACCCTCGATGCCTCACCCCGCCTCTCCCATGATGAACGCCTCGATCGTCTCGCCGAAATCGCGGTCCGGGTCGGACTGCGGCTGCGGCACGGCCAGGAGGTGGTGGTGACCGCGCCGGTCGAGGCGCTGCCGCTGGTGCGGCGCATCACCGCCCATGCCTACACCAACGGCGCCGCGCTGGTGACGACGCTGTTCTCCGACGAGGTCTCGACCCTGCAGCGCTTCCTCCACGCCCCCGACGATTCCTTCGACCGCGCCGCCGGCTGGCTCTATGACGGGATGGCGGCGGCGTTCCACGCCGGCGCGGCGCGGCTCGCGGTGGTCGGCGAGGATCCGTCGCTGCTGTCGGCGCAGGATCCGGCGAAGGTCGCGCGCGCCAACCGCGCGCGCTCGATCGCCTACAAGCCGGCGCTCGACCACATCGTCAATTTCGACGTCAACTGGAGCATCGTCTCCTGCGCCACGCCGGCCTGGGCCAAGGCGGTGTTTCCCAACGCGCCGCCGTCGGAGGCGCTGTCACTGTTGTGGGAGGCGATCTTCTCCGCCTCCCGCGTCGACGGCCCCGACCCGATCGCCGCCTGGGCGCACCACGATCACGCGCTCAGCGCCCGCACCACGCTGCTCAACCGCAAGCGCTTCGCGGCGCTGCGGTTCCGCGGTCCCGGCACCGATCTCACCGTCGGGCTGGCCGACGAGCATCAATGGGAGGGCGGGGCGACGATGGCCAGGAACGGCATCGTCTGCAACGCCAACATCCCGACCGAAGAGGTGTTCACCACGCCGCACCGCCGCCGCGTCGAGGGCACCGTGCGCAGCACGCGGCCCCTGTCCTACCAGGGCACGCTGATCGAGGACATCGCGGTGCGCTTCGAGGACGGCCAGATCGTCGAATCGCACGCGCGCGCGGGCGCCGACGTGCTGGCGAAGGTGCTGTCCACCGACGAGGGCGCGCGCCGCCTCGGCGAGGTGGCGCTGGTGCCGGAATCTTCGCCGATCTCGCAAAGCGGCATCCTGTTCTACAACACGCTGTTCGACGAGAACGCGGCGAGCCACATCGCGCTCGGCCAGGCCTATTCCAAATGCATCCGCGGCGGGTCGGCGCTGTCGCCGGAGGAACTGGCGGCGCGCGGCGCCAATTCAAGCCTCATCCACATCGACTGGATGATCGGCTCGGCCGAGATCGATGTCGACGGCCTGCAGGTGGACGGCACCGCCGAGCCGCTGATGCGCAAAGGCGAGTGGGTGTAGCGCTTACTTCGGGTGGGTTTCGGCGGTGATCGCCTGATCGCCGGCCTTCAGATCGCCGCTGACGATTTCCGTGAAGTTGTCGTCGGCGAGGCCCACCGTGACGTGCACCTCGGCCGGCTTGCCGTCGCGCAGCACCCACACCCGCGGCTGCCTGCCCGGCGTCCCTGACGGCGTCGCCGCAACGCCCACCGGCAGATACCGCAACGCCTGGTTCGGAACGCGCAGCACGTCGGCTCTCTGGTCGGCCACGATCTGCGTGGCGGCGGTCATTCCCGGCATCAGCTGCAGGCTGGAATTGTCGACACCGAGCACGACGTCGTAGGTCACGACGTTCTGAACCGTCTGCGGCGATTGCCGGATCTGGGTCACCACGCCCTTGAACACCTGCTTGGGATAGGCGTCGACGGTAAAGGTCGCCTGCTCGCCGACCTTGACCCCCTCCATGTCGCCTTCGCTGCTGTTGGTGTCCACCTGCAT